>CALLYA010000551.1 GCA_937875495.1 uncultured Verrucomicrobiota bacterium | reverse complement strand
CCCTTGAACGTAGTGGCTCGTGCCGCCGTCGGCGACGGTTCGGACCAGGATGGTCTTCCAGGGCCGGAAGTAGTAGCCGGGCGTACCGCGCTCAGCCTCGGCCTGAAACGATTCGGGCAGGTCGACCAGGTCGAAGACGGCGGTGGTGAAGTGGCAGATGCGGCGATGCGTCTGATGCGCGACATTCCGCGCCATGGAGAGTGCCTTGAGATAGACCTCGGGCCCCATAACGGCGGTGCCGAAATTGAGCAGGACCCCGCCTTCGAGGTTTTCGACGGCGGCGGCAAAGCGCAGGAAGTCGCGGTAGGAGGTCGCTCCGATGGCGGCGCCGTTGCAATTGGGGTGTTCGTGGATGATGTCGTAACCGATGCCGACGTGAACGGTGATCGGGACCCCGAGTCGGTAGCCTGCGGCCAGGATGCTGATCTCTTTGTGGGGGAAGTCGGAAGTTTCGATGGCGGCTCCGACCGCCTCACCCATCCCGAGCTCGGCGTCCGCGGCGTGCGCAATGATGTCGTTGAGCTCGCCGGTCTCGCGCCACAGCCCGAATTGACCGGTGCGGATGTATTGCGCGACACTCTCTGTGGTCGCGCCGATGCGTGCGAACTCGTAGTCATGGATGATACCGGCGCCGTTGAGGGCAATATGGGTGATCCAGCCTTGTTCCATGGCACGAATGATCAGGGGCGCATTCCCGGCACGCAGGACGTGTGCGCCCATCATGAGGATGACGGAGCGGTGGTCGGCGCGTGCGGCGAGAATGGCTTGAGCGATCGGCTCGAGGGCCGGGGCATGGAATGTGGGGATGGGACCTTCGGGCGGGAGCAGGCAGGAGAGGTCCAGGTCGTGTTTGCGTTGGGCCAGCGGTTCCAGGATCAGGCGGGAGCGATCGAATTCGGGGTATCGGTGGGGGGCGGCTGGGGTTGCGGACTGATTCATAGTGCGTCGCTTTGGGTTGGTCATTCGCCGAGGATCCACGGAAGCCATATTTCGGCCTGGAGAAAATCAGGGACGATCACGTCTGCGCCTGCCTCGATCAGGCGCGCGCGTTTCCATTCATCGATACCGGTTCGGGTCTGCTCCTCGGTGGCAGCACCGATGGCGGTACCGTCGACCTCTTTACAGTTCTCGATTTCCACATAGCCATCGCCGATGGATAGGAGTTCGGCCCCCTGAAGTTTGTATTTCTCGAGGATGTCCTGAATGACCTTGGCCTTCGAAAACTTCTTGTATTCGTCGAGCGCGCCGTAGATTCGGCCTTCGAAATAGTGGTCGATGCGCAGCGCCTGAGCTTCGTCGACGACATAGGCGTGGTCGGTACCGCTGGCCAGGATCATAGGCACCTTCCGTGCCCAGAGACCTTCGAGGAGGGTGCGTGCGCCTGGGACGAGATGCGCAGCGGGATCCAGATTGCCGGATTTGAGTGCGTGCACCCGGTGACTGATGCGTTGCCAGAGCAGGTCCAGGTATTGGTACTTGTATTCGATCGGCTCCTTCGGCACGCCGCCGCGCCTGCGGATTTGATCGGCCAACTCGATCATCTGGTAGATGGTCTGTTTCCCCGTCAGTTTCGTGACGTAGGTCCGGACGATTCGGAGCAAATCGGCCTCGGACTCCTGGGTCGTCCAAGGTTTCAGTTCTTCGACCATCATCGGGATCATGACCTGTTGCCAGCCTTCGCGAATCAGGGAGAGGGTCCCGTCGAAATCGAAGAGAACAGCGCGGCGGGGGCAGCGCGGCATATCGGGACGGATCCATTCAAAGCGGACATCGGGTGGAAATGGTGAGGCAGGAGGAGTCATGGCGGTTTCGACTGGGGAGTGGGGAGTGGAGGTGGTGCGGACGTTTTGCCACGAGTATTCTAGCCCGAACCACGCTTTCTATCGATACCGATTCCGATACCGATACCGACCCCGATTCTTTTCATGATGAATCTGCGGTTTTCTGAGGACGTCTGCGGATCAAATGTTGCGATTTCCACCAGGGGAAGAGATCGGAGGTCTGCTGTGGTTGGAGCTCTGGCTGCGTGAGTGTGAGCTGCTGAGCGTTTGGGCGGTGGGAGTATCGAGAACGTTTGGAACGTGAATATTTCATGCCATGTCACGCTGTCGATTTCCTCGATTTCGATCCCGATCCCGATTCCGATTCCGATTCCGATTTCGATTTCGATTTCGATTTCGATTTCGATTTCGATTTCGATTTCGATTT
>CALLYA010000550.1 GCA_937875495.1 uncultured Verrucomicrobiota bacterium | reverse complement strand
TCGCGTGTAATCGTCATCCGGCCTCCGGGTGTACGGGGTCCTGAGTAGTCACGAAATTTTTAGATATACCGTTTCTGCATACCAAGGCAGTTACTGAAAACTGCTCCAATGCAGCTGCATTCCCCCTCCCGATACACCTCTGCGCCCTCTGCGTTCGCTGCGGGAGCCCTCCCCATTCGGGCCCGGAGACCTTTCGATACCGATTCCGATAGCGCCCCCGACCCCGAGCTTGCTTCGCCAACCCCAAAACCTCCCAACATGGTTCGGCGCAGACCGTTGGCCTTCCACTTCCTCATGGCCAAGTCGAAAACGCCTCCACGCCTCTGCGCGAGACCCTCCGGTTCCGGATGGGAGAGACCGGTTTGGAACGCGGCTACCTTTTCGGATGACCTCCGGCTACGGTACCGCATCAAACATCACCCAGTCCAGCTCAGCTCAGCTCAGCTCAGGGAGCCCCAGGCGAGAGCGGAATATGAATCGTAAATTCGGCCCACTGTCCCTGCTGGGAGTGCCCCGTGATGCGCCCCCCATGAAGCTGGATGATCTTCCACGATGTGTACAATCCCAGGCCAGTCCCCTTGCGCGACATCAATTCCAACCCCGGCAGGCGGGAAAACTTTCGAAAGAGTTTCACTCGGTCCCGCTCCTCAAACCCGGGGCCCTCATTCCAGACCGACACCCTCAGTTCCGATTCCTCCGGAACGATCGTCAGCCGTATGCGACCTGATTCGTTCCCGTACTTCACCGCATTGCCCAAGAGGTTGATCAGTACAATCCTGATCAGGTTCCGATCACAAAGGCAGGTCGGAACGGATTCGCTGTAGTCCCGCTCGAAGTGGATGTCGCGCTCCTCAAACTGGGGCAACACGATCTCAATGGAAGGCTCCACCACATCCCGAATGAATTGGGTGCAGGGTTTGATGTCGGCCTCCATACTCCCACTCTCGATCCGAGCGAGGTCCAAATACTTTCGCACCAGACTCAGCAGGTACTCCCCCTTTGAGATCATGCGCCGCACCTTGTTCGTCTGCTCCGGCGTCATCGGCCCGAGATACCCGCCCTCCAATAGCCGACCATCGGTGACCAGTGAGGCAACCGGATTCTTCAATTCGTGACTGACAAAGCCGAGCAGCTCCGTATAGGCCCGATTCACCGACTCCAATTGGTGAATCCGCCACGCCTTCTCAACCGCCTGGCTCAACCGCTCAGAATAGAGGTTGAACATCGCCAGTTGATGCCGGCCGAACATCTGCGGTCGGCAGCTGCTGATGAATAGAAGCCCCGCAATCCGACCGTCTACGGTGAGCGGACAGGTCATGCTGGAGAGCAGCCCTTCACCAACAACCAATTGCGTAGAGTGGCTGTTCGGACGCTCCTTCAGGTATTCTTGCAGGTTGTTGATGATCCTCGGCCGGCCACTCTCGAGAACCTGTTCCAATGAGCTGCCGTGCAGGTCCTCGCTATACCCCGTCTTGAGCTGCATCTCAGCATAGGTCGCCTTCGCCCAGCGGGCCGTCACCCGCATCCCCTCCTCCTCGATGAAGGCCAGCCCAATCCGGTCGCAAGGACACAGCGGCCGGATCGACCGGAAGAAGAGCTCCATGACCTGGTCCAGCGTTTCAGCCCCCGCAATCTTTTGATTCAATTGCGCCAGCTGGGAACGTTCCGACATCGTGAACTCCCACCAGGGCTGCTGCTGCAATCGCTCAATGTATTGGAGGTTTCCGGGCATGGGGTCAATCCGGCGATCTTTCCATCAGAATGCTCTCCCGCTCCCTCGGTACGGCATGAAATCATGCGACAAATAGCATCTCTCTTTACCAGGACCCACCCAGCGGCTTCAATAGAAAGTATGGCCCCAATCGGCCGAAATCCGCAGAATCGAAATCGAAATCGAAATCGAAATCGAAATCGAAATCGGTATCGGTATCGATCGGAAGCAGGATTCGGCGTGGGAATCGTTCCGCACCATCGTCCACTACGCCCTCACCGCCATGGGCCCTTGGCCCCGTGTGCAGAGATAGCCACAGCCTGTCCGAAACCACCACGAACGGTCTGCGGGGCCGAATGGGGAGCGGAGTCCTCCCGCAGAGGGCGCGGGGGATTGCAGATACGTCGGAACTGTTTTCTCCAACTTCCTTGGTCTGCCAAAACGGTATTTCTCATTGAAATCCCCAAAAATGTAGGGATCACAGCACTGCCCCTACCCACCCCCGTGGCCAGGTCGGAAACGCCACCGCGCCCTCTGCGGGAGGCTCTCCAGATCCGGATGGGAATGCCAGGTTGGGAATGCGGCTGCCTCTACCTGCACGTCAGACGATATATTTGCCCCTCGGTGTGTAGGCTGTGTGCAACAGATGATGGCTGAGATGACTGCAGGGGCCCTCGGTGAGGAACTCGGTGTACAGCCGGACAATCGCCGGGTTCTCATGCGATTTGCGCACCTCGTACGCCGCGTCTTCGGCGTAGATCGCACGCGCACGCGCCGCTCGAATCTCCGGACTGGTCGGGATCGGTTGACCCCCACCGCCCAGACATCCGCCCGGACAGGCCATAAACTCGATGAAATGACACTCACTGCAGGGACCGCCCGCCTTGATGTCCTCCATCACCCGTTTGGCATTCGCCGTCCCATGCGCCACAGCCACCTTCAAGGTCGCTCCCACCAGCCAATCCCAATCCTCAAACAACCCCTTCAACAACTCAGGCACCGGCCCCACCTTCTTGATCGGTAGCTCCATAAACCGGATCCCATCGAAGCCGCGGACCGGTGTGATATCGGCATGCGCGAAGAGGTCCTCGACCTGTATCCCACAGACCAACTCGATCACCGTTCGCAAAGCCGCCTCCATCACGCCGCCGGTCGCACCGAAGATCACGCCCGAACCTGTCGCGGTCCCGAACGGATCGTCAAAATCGGATTTCGGCATCGCCGGCAGATAGATCCCCGCCTCGCTGATCATTTGCGCCAACTCGCGCGTGGTCAGCCCGTAGTCAATGTCCTTGTATCCGCTGTCACACATCTCCGGCCGGTTGCATTCGAACTTCTTCGCCGAACACGGCATCAGCGCCACCGTCACGATGTTCTTCGGATCGAGATCGTTCAGCTTCGCATAGTAGGTCTTGATCACCGCTCCAAACATCTGTTGCGGACTCTTAGCCGAGGAGAGATGGTCCAGGAATTCGGGATAGAAATGCTCGCAGAACTTCACCCAGCCGGGCGAGCAACTCGTGAACTGCGGGAACCTCACCATCTTGTCCTTTTGCACCAACGCCTTGTGCAGCCGCTGCAATAACTCCGTCCCCTCCTCGATGATCGTCAGGTCCGCCGAGAAGTTCGTGTCGAAGACCTTGTCAAAGCCACACCGGCGCAATGCCGTGTTCATCTCGAACGTCAGCGGGACCCCAGGCTCGAGCCCGAAGCACTCGCCGATCCCCGCGCGCGGACTCGGCGCCGTCTGGATCACGACATGCTTCGTCGGGTCGTCGATCGCCGCCCAGACGTCATCGGTCGGATCGTTCGCTCGCAACGCACCGGTCGGACAACGATTGATACATTGCCCGCAATTGATGCAGATTACGTCACCCAGCGGTTTCTCGCCGAAGGTGATCACCTTGGAACGATTGCTGCGCTGGTTGACCTCCAGGACACCCACCTCCTGCAGGTCGATACATGTGCGTACACACCTGCGGCAAAGGATGCATTTGTCCATATCGCGGATCACACTCGGACTCGACCGATCGATCCGGTAGCGCGGCTTCTCCGGATGGCCGAACCTGAAAAAATCGACGCCGTATTCCTTCGCCAGCGCTTGGAGTTCACAATTGTTGTTGCGGAAACAGGCGTAGCACTCGCCGTAGTGCTTGGAGAGCAGCAGATCCAGGATGTGTCTGCGTGCCTGCCGCACCTGACGCGTGTGCGTCTTGACCTTGATCGGCGCGGTGATCGGATAGGCGCACGACGCCTGTAAGCGCGGTTGCCCCTCGACCTCCACAACACAGATGCGACAGACCCCGGCCACACAAAGATCCTCATGGTAACAGAGGGTTGGGATCCGGACCCCGACCTTTTTCGAGGCCTCCAGAATCGTTGTCCCGAGCGGGACCTTGAGCTCCTTGCCGTCAATCGTGACCGATACCAACGCACCGATCGCCTGAGTGTCGGAAGGCGGCTCGAACCTTTGGAGCCGCTGGCTCATCGGTGCACGTACGGATTCTTTATCGTAAAACTCTGCCATTGCCCTCTCCCGCGTTAATCGGCCACAGGGGCACGTCCGAGGATCTCGTCCTTGAAATGCGCCACAATGGACAGGAATGCATTGGGGCTCGACTGGCCCAATCCACATTTCGATGCGGCCTGCATGGTCTCCCCGAGCGCACACAGCTCGCGCAGATAGCGCATCGAACAGCGCCCCTGCTCCAACATGAGAATCCCCTCCAGGAGACGCTCGTTGCCCTCACGGCACGGGGTGCACTGCCCACAGCTCTCGTCGATGAAGAACTCCATAAAATTCTTGGCCACCGCCAGCATGTCGCGGTCCGGTCCGAATACGATGATCGAACCGCCGGTCGGCACATCCTCAAACGCGATCGTCCGATCGAATTCCGAGGCAGGTACACAATGCCCCGAGGCACCGCCGACCTGGACCGCCTTCGCACCGATGCCACCAACCCGCTCCAACAGCTCCGCAACCGTGATCCCCATCGGGAACTCGAACACACCGCTGAAACTGCAATCGCCCGATACGCTGAAGAGCTTGAGACCTGTCGATTTCTCCGTGCCGATCTTGCGAAACCAATCCGCGCCCTTGACCAAAATACAGGTCACCCACGCGAAGGTCTCCACGTTGTTGACGATCGTCGGATGGCCCATGAATCCAGTATTGACCGGGAACGGCGGCCGGTTGCGCGGCTCACCACGCTGACCCTCCAGGGATTCAATCAGGGCCGTCTCCTCACCACAGACATAGGCGCCCGCACCCATTCGAATCTCGATATCGAAATCGAAACCACGCTTGCCCATGACGTTCTGGCCCAGGAAGCCTGTTCTACGCCGACGCTCAAGCAAATCCTCCAGGAAACTACGCAGATAGGTGTACTCTGCCCGCAGATAGAGGATCCCCTTCCGGGCACCAATCGCATACCCGCCGATTGTCATGCCCTCAAAGACCAGGTTCGCATAATCGGTCAGGATCACCCGGTCCTTGTAAGTCCCCGGCTCGCCCTCGTCCGCGTTGCAGACCACAAACTTCTGGTCGTCCTGAGCCGCTGCCGCCAGGTTCCACTTGATTCCCGTAGGAAAGCCCGCCCCTCCCCGACCCTTTAACCCGGATTGGCTCACCATGGCGATGATCTCGCCGCGATCCTTTTGCAAGGCCGACTTCATACCCTCGTTGATCGGAACCTTGGAAAAGGTCAGCTGATTGGTTTCCGTTGGCATGATCATAGCGGGCATGTCTCCTCTCCCTGGAAGGTGTGCGCACCAAACGCCTTCCGGCATTCATCCAGGATTTCATGGACACTCTCCGGGGTGACCTGCGTGAAGATGCGGTCGTTGACCAGCATCGCGGGACCGCGATCACACATCCCCAGGCAGTTCGCCCATTCCAACGTGAAATTCCCGTCCGGGGTCGTCTCGCCGAAGTGAATCCCGAGATCGTTCTCCAGCTGTCGTGCAATACGATTATTACCCTGCATTGCACACGAAATGGTCCGGCAGAGCCGAATGATGAACCGCCCCTTCGGACGGAGGCCGATGAAGCTGTAAAACGAGACCACCCCGTATACCTCCACCGGATGAATGTTGAGCGTGTCGGCCACCACCTGCATCACATACTCCGATATGTGATGATACTTTCGCTGGACCTCCTGCAGTACTGGGATCAACGCACTGCGGTCGCTCCCATACTGGGCCACCCACTGCTCAATGTTTTCTCGCAACTGCTCCCGCTCGGATACCAACATGCTCACCCCTCCTCTCCGGACAGCAATCGCCGAACCGCTTCGATTAAGGAATTCGGGTCCACCGGCTTTTCCATATACGCGTCGACCGGCACCAGGGAATCATCACGGCCATATTGCAGGCCAGTGACCTTTCCAAGGCTGGTCAGCATCAGGATCGGACGATCAAACCCCTCTTTGCGGAGCTGCTGTGCGAGGACAATCCCTTCGTCCGGTTCATCCATCATCACATCCAGAATCAACAAATCCGGCTTGTGCTGATGAATCGAAGCCTTGCCGTCTGCCGCATTTGCGGCGGAGAGGACCTCGTGGCCCTCCCGCTCCAGCACCAGCGTACCGGCCTCCACAACATCGGGGTCGTCGTCAATGATGAGGATCTTGGACATCCTCGCCTCCATTTCACGAATGAGACGACTGCGAATCTTCCGTGGGGAGTCAACCCCACCCGATATCCCCATCCTAGAGAAAAGGAATTTTTTCACAAAGAAAAAAAGAGTGTCAGGCATTTTTTTATTGCATGCCAGCCTGGCCGAGCTTGGTAATCAACTAATACCTGGATGCTTACATACACCCCAGGGCGAATCCCGTCTTGGGAACACGCCCAACTCAAGCCGAGCCCCCAGGCAGGGCATGCACAATCGACCAGATTAGACTCGACACCCTGGGGGCACTCCCCTATCAAACACCTTGTTGTCCGGTTTGCCGCGTGCCGCCGCCATTTATTCGCCCCGCAGGCGCTCATCCACCTACCGCCCTCGCACAACCCCTCATAAGGTCCAGCCGCTCCATGAATCAGCCGAAAAACGGGTTCACCCTCATCGAATTGCTCGTCGTCATCGCGATCATCGCCATCCTCGCCGCCATGCTCCTGCCCGCCCTCGGAAAGGCCCGGGAAAAGGCCCGCCGGATTTCCTGCGCCAACAACCTGCGCCAGCTCGGGCTCGCATCACAGCTCTACCTCGGCGACTACCCGCCGCACATCGGGCTCATCGAATTCAACGCCAACGGCCAGGCCATCGACACCAACGACAATCTCACCATGCTCTTCCCGTACGTGAACAACCTGACCGTCTTCATCTGCCCCAGCACACATCATCAGCTCCCCGATGAGACCTGGCTCAATGTCTCCCCGCCCTCCGGCCGCATCGCCAAGACACGGAACGGCCCGAGCTATGAAACCTACGGCGACTATACCGACCAAACACGCAAGACATCCGCCACCATCGACGGTCTCGAATCCGATACGTGGCTCGTCTTCGACCAGGACAACGCCGACATCAATCATCAGATGAACTCGGTCGACAACCACGGCACCGATGGCGGCAATATCCTCTTCGCCGACAGCCACGTACAATGGCAGAACGGCGCACGCTGGGGCGAAGAACGTAACTTCGCCCAAAACGTCAATCGCCAGCGCGAACGCGATCAGGACTGACCTCCCACCGCCCGAGCCCCGTCAGCAGGTCGGGATGGGAAGGACTCGCGCAGAGGCGCTGAGGCGCTGAGGGGGGAAAATGGAGAGGGTTGCAGGCGTGGTGGATACTTCCCCCCCCAACTGCAGTGCTCAGCTGGAATCTGAGCCCCTCCCAAAAAAGAATTTGATCAGAGCATCGGCCCAACCCACCCCCATCAGCAGGTCGAAACCGCCTTGGCGCCTCTGCGCCTCTGCGCGAGAATCTCCGGCTCCGGATGGGGAGGACTCGCGCAGAGGCGCAGAGGCGCTGAGAGGGGAAAATGGAGAGGGTTGCAGGCGTGGTGCACACTTCCCCCCCAACTGCATTGCTCAGCTGGAATCTGAGCCCCTCCCAAAAAAGAATTTGATCAGAGCATCGGCC
>CALLYA010000549.1 GCA_937875495.1 uncultured Verrucomicrobiota bacterium | reverse complement strand
CGACACAACTCGGCAGCAAAGTTTGAGCGGTACAAAAGGGCCAGGTGCCAACCAGGACGGGAATCGATCCCGATTCCGACCCCGACCCCGATTCAGACAATAATGATCTGACTGATCGGCGACTATTGCCTGGAGGCATCGCATGATGGAACATGACTTTTCGGATACCCTCTAGCCACTCACCTGCACCATGCCGTCGACACCTTCCAAACCCGAACTCCTCGCCCCCGCAGGCTCCGCCGAGACCGGTCTGGCCGCCCTCAAGGCCGGGGCCGACGCGATCTATTTGGGGCTGCAGCGGTTCAATGCGCGTGAGCGGGGTCGTAACTTCACCGAGGATGAGCTTGCACGGCTGGTGGAATATGCACGTCGCAAGGACAAGCGGGTCTATCTGACCCTCAACACCTTGATCAAGGAGGCGGAGCTGCCGCTACTGGCGGAGCAGCTTTGTCGCATTGCACCGATCCGTCCCCACGCCGTCATCGTTCAGGATCTCGGCCTCCTGCGACTCCTGCGGCGGCATTTCCCGGAGTTGGCGATCCATGCCTCGACCCAGATGGGACTCCACAACAGCGCCGGTATCCGGCTCTTTGAGGAGCTGGGTGTGGAGCGGGTCATTCTGCAACGTCAGACTACGCTGGAGGAGCTCGAACTCATCCTGAAGCGGGTCCGTTTGGAGGTCGAGGTCTTCGCCCATGGGGCACTCTGTTGCGGCCGTTCGGGCTCCTGCCTCTTCTCATCCTGGCTCGGGGGCTGGAGCGGCAATCGCGGGAAATGCAAGCAGCCGTGTCGACGGCTCTATCGCCAAGGTGAGCGCCAGGGCTTTTTCTTTTCTTGCCAGGACCTCTGTCTGATCGACCTGGTTCCGACCCTTGCCCGGCTTGGGGTGGCTGCGCTCAAGCTGGAGGGGCGCTTGCGCCCCACTGCTTACGTCCAGCGTGTGGTGCAGGCCTATCGCATCATGCTGGATGCCGCGCCGGACGATGAGGCCGATGCGCTGCGCGAGGCACGGCGTATCCTCGCAGGGGCGCTCGGTCGGCGTTGGTCGCACGGGTTTCTGACCGCAGCCGATGCCCAGCGGGTCATCGATGAGACGACGCCCGGGATTGCGGGCAAGGCGTGTGGGCGTCTCCTTGCGACCGCCACTGATGGGATCACACTCCATGCGACGGCGCCCTTCGGGATTGGGGATACGCTTCGGGTTCAGCCGGGTTCCGGGGAGGAGGGCTACGGCTTCACGGTCCGCTCCCTGCAGGTCTGCCGCCGGGCGGTCAAATCGGCCGGTGCCGGGGAGGAATGTTTCATTGCCTGTTCGCCCCCGGCCGATCTCGCAGGAACGGTATACAAGGTTGCACAGGCGGGCACGCACCCTGGCGACCCGGAGATCGAGCTCCCCGCCGGCCGGTTCGTGGTGCCCTTGCGGATCGGGGTCACCCGGAATGAGATTCTGGTGGATGTCCCCCTCGGGCGGGGTGCGGACCTGCACTGGGGGCAGTCCTGGGAACTCGCGCCCGCGCAGAAGACGGCGGCGACTCTGGATCAGATCAGCGGCGAATTCAGCCGCGGCGATCAATCCGCCTTCGCCGCCGGCTCCATTGAGGTATCCCTGGAGCCCGGCCTCTTCCTGCCGGGGTCGGTGTTGAAGCAGGTCCGTCGCGCCTTTTTTGAATGGCTCGACACCACGTTGACGCAGGAGGACTACGTATTCCATTTCCATTCTCGGCTGGAAGCCATCTGGGAGGAATGGAGTCGAATCATCCCCGAACCGGACGACTCCGTGCGGGAGACGATTCGGTGTGCGTGGGGGCAACGGCAGCAACATTCGGGGGCGCGCCTTGCGGTGCAGCTCTTCGAACCCGCGGAGCCGTCGGACGAAATTATCCTGCCTGATTTCGTAGCTGAGACGCAGCTCGACGGGGTTGCCGACCGGATCCGTGAGCTGATCGACCGTGGCCACCGTCGATTTCGGGTGACCGCCTGGCATGCGTTCACGTTGTTGCGTGACTATTCTGAGCTTGAGCTGACGGCGGCCTTCCCGCTGCCGGTGGCCAACAGCAGCGCACTGGAACAGCTGATGGAGCTTGGCGTCGGCCGTGCCATGGCATGGGTGGAACTGGAGGTTGAGGCAATCGAGGCCATGCTCCGGCGCTGCCCGGGGCGATTGGAACAATACCTGTATGGGCGTCTGCCGCTGCTGACGACCCGGGCGGACCTCAAACAAGGTGGGTTGGTCGCAGATCTTCGGGACAACCGCTTCGAGATCATACCTGATGCCGAACTGACCACGCTGTATCACGAAGGGGTCTACACCTCGCCCCCGATTCCCGGCCTGAGCTCGTTCAGGGATTTACAGATCGCAGAGACCGCGCAGGGCCAACGCACGCTCCCGCGCGGCAATCATACGCTTGCCTAGCAGGAGGTCGTCCCAAAAAGGTATATTCCTTCAAGCGCCGCCTCCAGATATTAATGGCCGATCAGTCAGATGATTGTCTGAATCGGCGTCGAAATCGAAATCGAAATCAAAATCGAAATCAAAATCGAAATCAAAATCGAAATCAAAATCGAAATCGAAATCGAAATCGAAATCGAAATCGGGATCGAAATCGAAATCGAAATCGGGATCGAAATCGAAATCGAAATCGAAATCGGGATCGAAATCGAAATCGGGATCGAAATCGGGATCAAAACGATTCCTGTCCCATCCTTTTATTCACCATTTTCTTCCCGGGGACACGGTAGTGGACAATCCGGGCTCAAAGCACCAACCAGCAAAAGAACACCAATGATCCGATTCATCATGCCTCACTCGATTCTTATGGCCCTGTTCTTCGCCGCCGCCTCCGCGCAGGCTGCGGCGCCCGGGACCCGAACCGTCCTGTTCAACGGCAAGGATTTCACGGGGTGGAAGATACTTGGGTGTACCGCCGAGATTGACCAGGGCGAGATGGTGATCACGGGGGGCAACGGAATTGTGCAGACCGCGGGCCAGTATCGGGATTACGTCCTCGAGCTGGATTGGAAAGCCGAGAAGCCGGCTGACTACGATTCCGGCATCTATTTCCGTTATGGGCAGATCCCGGAGGGGAGTCCTTGGCCGGACAAGTATCAGGCCAATCTCTTGCAGGGGCAGGAGGGCGGACTGGTTGGATTTGCGAATGCGTGTCGGTCTGAGCTGACCCGTCCGGGTGCGTGGAATCGGTTCAAGCTGACCGTCGTCGGCACCAAGGCGAAGCTCGAATTCAACGGCCAGCCCGCCTGGGAAGCGGACGGCATCGAGGTTCCGTCCGGGTTCATCGGCATTCAGGCCGAAGTGCCCAAGGGCGGTGTCTTTCGCTTCCGAAACATCGCGATCACGGAGTTGTCGACAGCCGAGTGAAGCATGGTTTTGATGGGCGCGCCATCGGGCAAGAGCCCGTCCGAAAACGGTTGTGGACCACAATGAGAGGTCTCCGGGGTCGGTTGGGGACGACGGGAAGGGGTGAGGGAAGGTGAAAGGTAAACTTGGAAGACGCAAAGGTACGAAGATCCGGAGGGGGAGGTCTCGCGCAGAGGCGCAGAGGCGCAGAGACGGACGGGAATAGAGAAGCGTCCGAGCTGTTTCCGAAACCTGTTTATTCAGCCGGAAACGGTGAATCTAAAAAATTCCCCAAAGGGTAGGGATCAGCGCATTGACCCTACCCACCCCCATGGCCAGGTCGAAAACGCCACCGCGACCTCTGCGGGAGGCTCCCCAATCCGGTTGGAAAAGGTAGGCGAGGAAGCAAAATCGGGGTCGGGGTCGCTATCGGAATCGGAATCGATGGGAACCCCGATTCGGCCCAGTAGATAGAGCCTGTCCGAAAAGCCCATTGGGGCCTAGCTGAAGGCACTGCGGCTCCGGATGGGGAGAACTCGCGCAGAGGCGCAGAGGC
>CALLYA010000548.1 GCA_937875495.1 uncultured Verrucomicrobiota bacterium | reverse complement strand
TCAGTTGACCAAGGCAGTTGTTGAAAACGGCTCCGATGTAGGTCCCTTTTCCCCCTCCCATTCCCCCTCTGCGCCCTCTGCGATCTCTGCGGGATACCTCCCCATCCGGATCCGAAGACCTTTTCGAACGACCTCCAGCTATGGACGACCGCAAGCTCGGCCCAGAAACCTACACGTACACAGCGAAGCGGTACACGTTCACGTACACGGGGATGCGGCGAGTAGGAGTAGGAGGGTTGCCGACCAGTCAGATCATTGTCTGAACCGGGGTCGGGGTCGGGATCGGGATCGGAATCGATGCCTGTTCTGGTTGGCACCTTGCCCTCATGGACCTCTCAAACTTCGCTGCCAAGTGGTGTCAGCACCGCAACAATACGGTTGCGGTACCCGGTTCTGAATGGCCGAATCCCATCATGCGTCCCTTCGATACCGAGACCGATAGCGAGAGCCCGTCCGAAAGGGTTGCCGCTTTCTCAATCTGACCTCTTCAGCCGGATCCGGAGAGCCTCCCGCAGAGGGCGCGGTGGCGTTTTCGACCTGACCATGGGGGAGGGTAGGTTCCATGCTATGCGACCTCCCTTTTGGGAGGAATTTTTTAGATATACCGTTTCAGCAGACCAGGGTAGTTGCTGAACACTGCTCCGATGTAGCTGTATTTCCCCATCCCAATACCCCTCTGCGTCCTCTGCGTCCTCTGCGGGAATCCTCCCCATCCGGAACCGGAGATCTTGCGTAGTGGTCCAATGGGGTTTTTCGACCGGCTCAACCACCCAAGCTACTTTGCGACGGCATGTGAATAGGCCAGGCGCACAGTTTCGGCCATTTGCTCGGGGCTGAATTGAACCTGCGCCTGGCGCCGGGCTTCCTCACCGAGTTGAACACGGAGCCGGGCATCGTTCAGCAGGCGAACCATCGCCTCGGCCATGCGTTGCGGATTGCCAGGCGGCACGAGGAGTCCGCTCCTTTCATCCAGCACCGCCTCGGCAGTGCCGCCCACATCGGTTGCTACGATCGGAATTCCAGCCGTCATCGACTCGATCACGTGATTCGACAGAGGCTCCCACACAGAGCTTTGAACCGATAGATCCAGGGCGGTCAGCCAGCGGTAGACTTCCGTCTGGAAGCCCAGGAAATGGACGCGTTCCTGAAGCCCCAGGTCGTCTCTATGCGACAGTAGGGCCTCTCTCAACCCGCCCTCACCGCAGACGAGGAAATGGACACGTTCGTCGCGGATCGCAACCAGCGCCGCGGCATTGAGGAAATCGGCGATCCCCTTTTGCGGCTCCAATCGGCCAAAGACGCCGACCAGTGGGGTATCGCTGGAGAGTCCGAGCTCGGCCCGGACGCCGGCTCGGTCTGGTGACGCGATCCACGTATGCAGTTGCGGCCAAACGCTGTTGTAGAGAACGTGGATTTTTGACGCAGGAATTCCGCGGGCGATCAGCTCGTCGCGCTGGTGTTGGGAAGGGACCAGCAGGACGCGTGGAAAGCTCGAGAAAATGCGGTCTGCCCAGGGGCGGCGACTGAGGAATGCTTGGGGAATCGCCCGACTCATGGTGATCGCCTCGACCACTGGGACTCCGGCAAGCCGCCCACCGATGGAGCAGAATCGGGTTGCATGCAGGTGGATCAAGTCGATGCCTTCTCGGCGCAACAGCCTGGGCAGAACGAAGATCGGAAAGGTGAGCTTTCGAAGACCCGTCAAGGGGGGGACAACCAGGACCTGCTCGCCGGCGCTGCGTAATAATTGGGTGAACGAGCCTTCGCCGGGACAGAGGACCAGGGGCTCAAAGCGCTTGCGATCGAGGCCACGCAGGATCAGGGCGAGCTGTCGCTCTGAACCGGCGAGGTCCGCTGAACGTGAGATATAGAGGATACGGGTTGGCATGCGGCAGGGCAATCTGGGTGAGGCGCGGTGGCCGGGATATTAGGTTGAGCATAGCAGGGAAAACCGGGAAGAAAGAAGTAGGTAGTGAGGGGTGAGGAATTTCCACCGCGCCCTCTGTGGGATGGGGTAGGCAGGAAGGCGGGAGGGAAGGTGAAAGGTAAACAGGAAAGACGCGAAGACATGAAGGTTCGGAAGGAGAGGTTTCCTTGGGGGGGTGAGGTGATCCCTGCAATTGCCTAGGACCGCTGAAAACCGACCCCGATCTTGGTTCGCCATGGACCTTTTCGAACGAACGCTGATGAGAAAAGTCCTGCCACAGAGGTCACCGAGAACACAGAGGTGGGCGTTTTTTTCCATCTCAACGTATCCCGGCTGAAGTGGGGGTTATCTCGTCGATGGCGAAAAGAAGAATCTCTCTGTGAACTCTGTGGTCTCTGTGGCTAATTCCTCCGCAAAGGCGCGTTTCATCATGCGGCCTTTCGATACCGATACCGATTCCGATACCGACCCCGATCATGGACCTTTTCGAACGAACGCTGGTGAGAAAAGTCCTGCCACAGAGGTCACCGAGAACACAGAGGTGGGCGTTTTTTTTCCACCTCAACGTATCCCGGCTGAAGTAGGGGTTATCTCGTCGATGGCGAAAGGAAGAATCTCTCTGTGAACTCTGTGGTCTCTGTGGCTAAAGCCTCCGCAAAGGCGCGTTCCATCACGCGGCCTTTCGATACCGATACCGATTCCGATACCGACCCCGATCTTGGTTCGCCATTGACCTTTTCGAACGACCAGCAGGGCTACCCGCTAGGGCGAAGGCCCTATCAAATTGGTGGTTGGAATTGTGTTTGCGGTTCGAATACTTCAGGCTATGCCGCATGTCCAGAGGTTCCAGAGCGTATCGATCCAGGCCATTGCATGTCAGGCTTCATGCCCCTGGCTTCATTCAGACTCCGCACCCGTTGCGCAACGCGGTCCGGCGTGTGATTGGAGCCCCTAATTTCCTTCGACGCCTGCAGTTTCGGCCCACCTTGGAGTTATTGCGGCCCGTTTCCAATGGGCCGATTCGATTGCTTGAAATCGGTTGCGGTCAGGGCTGGATGTCGCTTGAGGCGGCCGGCGTTGGATTCGACACCGTTGGGATCGACCCCCAGGGACACCCGGGATGGCCGACTCTCCAGCATGGGAAGGTCCGGTTCCTTCGGGCGGACGGCACACAGTTGCCTTTTGCAGGCGGGGCCTTTGACCGGGTCTTGATGCTGAGCGTGGTTCAGATGCTCCCCGATCCCCTCGCCCTCTTGCGTGAGTGCGGCCGTGTCCTGGCCGATTCACCGGCGGCGCGGTTGATCTTTTCCGTACCCGGGCCTTACCCGCACCTTCTGGAGTCGATGCCGGCGGAAGAACTGCGCGAGCGAATGCGCAGCCTGTTTCGCACCCCCGGACGGATCTGGTATGATCGGGAAGAGCTCGAGGTGCTGTTGCAGCAGGGTAACTTTCGAATCGTTGAATGTCGGCAGAGTCCGGGTCCCACCGCGGCGGGGGTATGGCAACAGGCCTTGATTCAGGCATTGAAGGCTGGTCGGGAACCCTCTTTAAAGGCGCTTTTCTACCGGCATTATCCCCGCTTGTGGTGGGATCGTGGATCCGAATGTGGGGCTCACACACCCGGGTGGGGTGGGGAATGGCTGATTGCCGCGGAGCCTGTGAGATGAGCGAGAGATTGAAACCTATGCCGCACAAAGCTGCAGGCCCCCGACCGGGCGGCGGCGGCATTGCCGGCGATGCGTTACAACGTCTGCTGGTCGAGTGGTTGCGCAAGACACACGTTGAGAACTGCCATCGCTTCGCGAGGCGATTGGTGCGGCAGACGATCCATCGAACCTGTTCGCAGCGGTTCTTCCGCAGCAGTCTTCGGGCGTGTCATCAGGACAGGATCGTTTGGCCCAACGATGCGCTTGGCTGTTTTGTACTGTCGTTCGATTTGGATTGGCGAGAGGACAACAACTGTCTGCCCACGTTGCTGCAGCTGCTGAATACGCGCGGGCTGACCTCATCGATCGCCGCTATCGGCCGCTGGGTGGAGCAATATCCGGAAGCCTACCGGTCTGCTGTTGCCACGGCACACGAGGTCTTCAACCACACGTACAGCCACCCTGACAGCGAGGAACTGGGGCGCCCCGAGCGTTTCAACGAGATCGGCCTGGCCGATCGCATTGAGGAGATCGAGCGCGGGGATGAGGCGTTGCGCAGGGTCCTTGGGATTGAACCCAAGGGCTTTCGCGCACCGCATTTCAGTGCCTTGAACACCACGGATATCCTGCCCTGTCTGGTTAAGCTGGGCTACAGCTATTCGGCATCCACGATTGCGTTTCGCACCCCTGGTTACGGTCTGCCCCATCGTCCGGTGTCCGGCCTGTGGGAGTTTCCTGTGAGTGGAGCGCCCCGGGAGTTCTTTAGGTTGCTCGGGACCTATGATATTCGGCGTGCGCCGAAGCCGCTCTGGCGTGATGAATCCGATTTTCTGGTCGAATGGCGTGCGCTGCTGGAGGCTGTGGTGGAGTTTCGGGCATTCGGCTCCGCCTTTCTCGACCCGATGGACCTCTTTTTCGCAGACGGCGCCTTGGGCGTTGGCCTCCTCGACGCCCTTGAAGCCGCGCGTGACCGCGGACTCTGGGTGACGACCTATGGGGAGTTGGCAGAATGGCTGAACGGTCGCTATCCCGGCGCGGCCGAACCGTACCCCGTGAGCTGGAGGGCGCGGTGAACCAGTCTGAAGAATCACGCTCAACACTGATCTGGATCGCGGCGGAGCCTTGGGATACGACCAATTTTGCGCGGCCGCAACAGATCCCTCGGCTCCTGGCCCGCAGGGGCTGGTCGGTCGACTACGCAGTTCCTCAGCCCTCCTTGCTTCGGCGCATCCGTCGAAAGGGCCGAGAGGATTGGCGGGATCCCTGCCATGAACTAGAACCGGGGATTCGGGTGCACTACCTCTCGGCACCGTTTCCCGGCGGACATCGATCTCCGTTGGCACGACGACTCAACAGCATGACGGCCCGACGAGGCATGGCGCGGCTGCTGTCCCCACCGTCGACGCCTCTTCCGCTGATCGTTGTGAACAGTCCGGCCCTGCTGGAGTTCTGGCCGCCCGAGGCACCTGTCATCTACGATTGTCACGATGCGATCACGACCTTCGACTGGGCGACTGAGGCTTACTCCGCGATCGAACAACGCCTGTTCAGGGAGGCCCGTGCCACCGTCTTCAGCGCGCAACCGCTTATGGACCGATACGGCGCCCTATGTCGGCGCCCGGTTTTGATCCGCAACGGCTGCCACCCGGAGGATTTTTCGATCGAGAACCGGAATGCCGAGTTGCCTGAAGACCTGGCCCGAATCCCGGAACCGCGGGTGGGGTTTTATGGTCTCTTGGGTCCGTGGCTGGACTACGAACTCATCCGCACCGTTGCGGCACGGTTGCCCACGGTGCAGTGGGTGATGATCGGCCGCGCGGAGGTCCCGCCGGAAGTTTTACCCCAGGCGACGAACATCCACTATTTGGGGCGGAAACCATACGCGCGTTTGGTGGACTACCTGCGCGGGTTCCGGGTGAGCATCCTGCCATTTCTCAACAATCGCCTGACCGAGGCGGTCAACCCGGTCAAAGTATACGAATACCTTGCCGCCGGATGCCCGGTCGTGAGCACTCAGATGCCGGAGTTGGAGGAGCTGGGCAGAACCGGCCTGATCGAGGTGCGTGGGAACTCGGAATCCTTTGCAGGTGCGGTTGATACAATCATCCGCTCCACGCCGGAACCCGCGGCTGCAAGTCGCAGGATTGCATTTGCTCGGGAGCAGAGTTGGAGCCGGCGCGCTGACCAGTACGACGTCTTGATTCGGGAGGTCCTGGGTGGGGAGTGAAGCCTCAACGCACCAGCCGGTGCAATCGTTGATTCGCGCGGCCTTGCGTGGAGCGGGACTTCTGACCCTGGGTATGATCGTTGTTCGGTTGGCCGGGCTGATGCGTGGAGTGGTGGTGGCGGGGCGGTTTGGACTCGGAGACGATCTTGCGGCGTTTCTGCTGGGATTGGTCCTGGTAGGCCTCTGCAATTCACTTCTGGGCGATGCGCTGCGGGAGTGCTTTATCGCCCGCTATTGGACTGGGTTCAGTCAGGAGGCCTCGGAGGGACGGGGTGGGGATTTCTGGCCGATCGTCCTCCAGGGGTCAGCGGTCGGCGCGGGCGTCATGCTGCTGCTCTGGTTCGGCTACCCCTGGCTGATGGCATTTTTGGGACGCAACATGGCGCCGGAGACCGTAATGCTCGCCATCCAACTGGCCCGAGCATGCATCGGGGTGATCCTCCTGCAGCTCTGGGTCGGGTTCTTGGATGCGCTCCTGCAGGCCAATCACCGCTATGCTAGCTCCGGCATCACACCCGCCCTTGTTCCACTCTTCACGATCCTTGTCCTCTGGCTGATTCCGAGTCATGGGATATGGGCATTGGTTTGGGGATATTACCTTGGACTGCTCTTCCGCATCCTGATATTGGCGTTCGCCGCCCGGGATTTGATCCCACCTTTACGCGGGGCCTACCGGAATCTCCGCTCCCCCGGGCTCTGGAGCCTGTGGCGATTTCAGGCGGCGGCGGCCACGGTCGCGAGTCTGAACCTGGCCGTCGATCGGATGATGGGCGCCGGTCTCGGCGCGCAGAGCCTTGCGGCCCTCGATTTCGGAATGACGCTCTCCCATATCATCGAGCGTTTCTGCATGGTTTCTTTGATGACGGCGCTCCTACCGGGGATGTCAGATTCCTGGGGACGGGGTGAACGTGCGACGGTCAAGGCCGGTCTCCGACGGACGTCCGAAGCGTTCGCGTTGTTATTGCCGCCGATCTCGATAGCGATTGCGCTCTCAGCCCGGGAGATCATATCGATCCTATACCAGCGTGGGGGATTCACGCCGCAGGACACCCTGCGCACGGCCCCGATCCTGGCATTGTATGCGCTAGGATGGCTCCCCCTTGCATGGACCTATCTGGCGAGCCGCGGCTGTTTGGTGACCGGACGGATGAGGGTTCTATGGCCGGTGGCTGCTTATGAGCTCGTGGCCAACTTCGCACTGAACTCCCTCTTTATCCGGTGGTTCGGGGCTCCGGGGATCGCCGGCGCCACTTCACTGCTCTATGTCGGGTCGGCGATTTGGCTTGGGCGTTACCTCGTTGTTCGGACCGGTATGGATATTCTCGGCCCCGGACTCAAGCTCAGCTTGCGGATAGCGCCTGCGATGGTCGCACAGATCGTGGTGATGTGGGTGTTGGCTGAGGTTGTCTGGCCATGGCAGCCGGAGGATGTTTCGCTATGGATGCGAGGTATACGCCTCGGAGTGACCGCCGGCGCGGGCATGTTGCTCTTCCTGTTGCTGGCATGGTTCCCGGCCCGGCGGGAAATCAACTTCTGGCTGAAGGCGATAGGACTGGGCAGGTTGCCGTTGCGCAAGCGATGACCCGGAACCTGCCGGAAGGAGATCGGCCAGCATTCGGCGATGGAGCATGCGCAGAGACTCCAACAGTTCGTGATTGATCCGGTCGAGGGTTTGCTTGCGGTTTTCGTCCGGGAGCGGGGTGGGGTAGAGCATTTCCCCAAAGTAGACGGTGGTTCGAACTCGCTGCCCAAACCATGTACGCAGCTGGTACCCGTGGCGTCCGTTGGTGATGTAGACCGGCAGGATGGGTGCGCCACTGAGCGCTGCCAGATAGGCGGCGCCGGGGATGAGCGGCTCCTTGCGATAGGGCAGGGCGTTGGCGCCGATGCGGATGCCGCCCTCAGGAAAGACCAGGATTTGCTGTCCATCCCGCAAGCGCCGAGCGGCCTCACGCGCAGCGGTCGAATCGTTTCGGCTCCGATCGACGGGAATGGTCAGCATCAATTTCAGGAGGAATCGTCGTAGGGGGGTACAGAAGAGTTCGACCATGGCCAGGGAGTGCAGAGGCGTGCGTGCACAGGCCAAGGCGATGACGGGTTCCCAATGGCTGGAATGGTTGCATGCCCAGATGCAGGATACGTCCCGAGGTGGAGGCGTACCATGCATCTCGATCCTGAAACCGATGGCGACCAACCGTCGGCAGATCGGATCCACAAATCCGATCCTGAGGGCACGGCCAATCCGCAAAAACCTTCGCATCACCTGATTCCTTGCGCTTTGTTCCGAAATTCAACGAGGCAGCCGGAAGGCTATTCGGGCCGATTCAGGAGATCGAGCGGTCGAGTGCCGGGTTTATTTCTGAGCGCATGGATGACGGGTTGCAGCCGATCGAACTCGGAGATGCCGAGTACGAAGTTCTGGCCGCCGTAGTTGTGGAAGCCCTCGTTTTTTTCGATGCCGTTGTCATAGACATAGATGATGCGGTTGTAGTTGCCGAAAACCTTCGTGAAGACGGCCCACCAGGTCTCCATGGCTTCTGCGACGATGACACCGGTGGCATCATCGCGCACAACGAGTTTACGACGTGGCACGAATTCACGACCGAGTGCCCAACGGATGGGAAGGGTCAACCACTCGCCCGAGCCCCAGAACAGGCATTGGACGTCGTACTTCCGCCGATGGTAGTTGTTGATTTTGAAAACCCGTCCCCATTGAAAGATCCGGCGGAGCGTTCCCTTCTTGATCTCGTCCGCAGAGATGTAGGCCTCGGTCCCGCCGTCCATGTCGCCACCGTCCATGTCCATCTCGCCCGCGCGCTTCATGTATTTCATCGAACTCAGGATTCGATCGGGATAGCGGTCGCCAAGGATCGCCTTGGATCGGGCGTGCTCCTTTTCAAGGTCTTCCTCCATCACCACGTGGCGCACGATCGAGCTGCCCTCCGGCACGTAAATCACCCGGAGGAAGCGGCCACGATTGCCGACCAGGTCCATTCGCGACATCTGACGGTTGACCTCCTGCACACCGGTGCGGTTGTCGAGCTCGTTGATGTCGTTCACGGTCAGGGCGATCATGGCCCGCAGGACAAGGTCGACCTCATCGCGTTCGATCGGCGGCTTGGATTCGACAATTGCTTTGGTGCCCATCAATGCTTCGAGTTGCTGATTCCAATTGGCCTTTTCACTGCGCCACATCGAGAGCATCTCGCTGTTGACGGTCTGTTCCTGGGCGGCTGAAAGCTCGATACACCCCTTGATCACAGCCTGGATCTGGGTCGGTCCCAGGGTGACCTCGCCTCGCTTGTGGAGGCGTTCCTTCAGATTCTCGGCCATATAAAAGGTCGTCTTCTTCCGCACACCCGTGTCGGGGTCATAAAAAATAGAGGTGCCGGATCCCAGAATCCGATCATGCGGATCCACGCCCTCTGCGACCTTGGTCGTGAGGTCGATATCAAAGTCGCCCATTCGGCGAAGGAGCCGGTTAATCGACTTATCCAACAGCTTCTGGAGGAGCGGAAATCGCCCCAGCCGCCAGTTCAACCAAGAGACCTTTCGGCGTGGCATTGTGTGATAATTGAACTTCACAATGCGCAGGAGCGGTCCGCGCCGATGCTTGAAGCGGCTGAAGAGGAAGGGCACACCAATGGCACGCACGAGCAGGAATCCGATCGCGATGCGTGTCCCTAGCTGAACCGGGTTCCACATCTCGCCCGCTTGCGGGGTCGTCAACCAGGCGCCGACCTGTTGCCACCACTCAAGCGCATCGATTTGGGCAGGACGCAAGAAGATCCAGCCGTAGAAGAATTCGGAGAGGTTGCGATAGAGCCACGGGAACCAATGGGTGGAGCGGTGGAGTAAAAAGGTCGCGAGCGGGTACGCGATCCAGACACTGAGAAAGACCCGCAACACGCCGCCCATGAATCGGCGAAACGTGAGCTTCGGCTTTTCGCCATCGGAGACGACCGGGTGCTTTTTGTGTCCTTGTGTCTGACGGCCGATCTCGTCGAGCGCCTTGCGCATCAGGGCGATGTTGGCGCCGGACTCGGGTGCCCGGTGGTACGATTTTTCGAAGAAATGTTCGAGCACCTTTCCTTGGGCAAACCGATGCAGAAGGTTGTGCAGGGCAATGAGGATGAGGAGTCCGAGGACCGCCTCGATAAACCGGGTCGGCCCCAACCAGGAGAGGATCGGAACGACGTCGAGGGTTTGGTTCACCCAACGTTCCAGCGCCTGAAAGGCCGCTTTGACCCCCGGCAGGTAGCCCAGAAGGTTGGTGGCTGCATGGGCAATCATCCAACCGCCGACCAGGCAGCCGATATAACCAATGACAAGTTTGAGTTTGGGGATCAGGTAGTGGCGGATTTCAGTGAACATGATGTGCGCTCCTCGCCCAGTGTTGGTCCTCCCCGCGGCACCTGAAGGTGATCATTCAGGAAAAGACTATAACGCTGTCAACTTAGTTCATTCGCGGATGAAACCAAAAGGAAAAATGCCGGGCCGACCGTTCCGATCAAGCACGGATTCAACGGAATTGTCCAGGCCTCACTCCAGATCCTGAAACAGGGCGCTGGAGAGATACCGTTCTGCGGCATCCGGGAGAATGACGACGATCGTTTTACCGCTGAATTCCTCGTCTTGAGCCAGACGCACGGCCACAGCCATGGCTGCGCCGCAGGAGATTCCGCACAAGAGCCCCTCTTCACGGGCGAGCCTGCGAGCGAAATCAAAGGCATCCTCGTTGGAAACGGTTTCAACCCGGTCGATCAGGGAGAGATCGAGGACATCGGGAATGAACCCGGCCCCAATCCCTTGGATCTTATGCGGTCCCGGCTGCAACGGCTCGCCCCGCAGCGTCTGCGAGATGACCGGGCTGGTCACCGGTTCCACGGCCACAGTCAGCAACGTCGCCTGCCGGTCCTCTTTGAAATAGCGGCCGATACCGGTCAGTGTTCCGCCGGTTCCGACGCCCGATACCAAGACATCCACCTGTCCATCGGTATCCTCCCAAATTTCAGGGCCGGTCGTCGTTCGATGGATCTCGGGGTTGGCCGGGTTCTTGAACTGTTGCGGCATAAAATAGCGCTCAGGATCTTCCGCCACGATCGCTTCCGCACGCCGGACCGCGCCGGCCATTCCTTCCCCGGCTGGGGTCAGGACGAGGTGTGCACCAAGCGCCGCAAGCACTTTCCTTCGTTCCAGGCTCATGCTTTCCGGCATGCACAGGGTGATGGGGTAGTTGCGTGCCGCCGATACGAAGGCAAGGGCTATGCCGGTGTTGCCGCTGGTCGGCTCGACGATCTCCTTGCCCGGCCCCAGCAAGCCCTTGGACTCTGCGTCCCAGATCATGCCGGCACCGATGCGGCACTTGACCGAATAGGCGGGATTGCGGCCCTCGATCTTTGCGAGAATGGTGGCTTTGGCCTCCGGCCCCAGAATTCGGTTCATTTGGACGAGAGGTGTCTTCCCAATGGTTTGGGAATTGTCCGGGTAGATATTCGCCATTTGGGTCGTGCCTCCTTCAGGTGATCCGAGCCAGGCCTACGGATCACATCAACCATTTTCCATGCGGCGGACAGGGCGTGCTGTTCACCGACGGTCCCCCCCACGGTTGGGACTGGAGATCAGGATGGCGCAATCGGGGCAAAAAGCCATGAAAAACGACTCCTGAAATCGTCTTTTCTTGGCCGGGGGCGCGGGGTAGACATTTCGCGCATGCCCTGGCACCCCCTGGCAGCCTCCAAAGAAAGAAGGGCGAGCGCCCTTCTTTCTTTGGGGTGCTGTGCCACCCCTACCGGTTTCGGCAATGTGAGCGTGACCTGACCTGGTTGGGGATGGGCGCTTAGGGTCAACCGCGTGGAACGACGGTGAAGTCGATCACGAAAACCTCGTTGAAGATCGGGCCCAGCACCTTACCGAATGCGGCATGCGCGGGGTGGGGGAGGTATTCGTCGCGGCGGGTTTCATTCTCGAAGGTCACCACGAAGACATGATCCAGACCTTGGCTCAGGTCCGCAGGGCCGGCGTTCACTCCGGAGAGGAAGTCGCAAACCCCAGGGACTTTCATCGGCAGGCCTTTGAAGGCGTTGGCGGTGGCGGCAATCTGTTCGTCCTTCGCGTCCCACTTGTACTTGAAGAGGACCACGTGCTTGACCTGGCCGTCATACCAGGTGTGCTCCTTGTCGGAGACAACGTCAACGCAGATCCCGTCGTCGGTCAGGTCACGGATTTGGTTCTCCAATTCCGCATAGCGCCGGTCCCGCGCGAAAGCATCCAATGCGGCCTTGTTCTCGAAGGTGGCGATGAAGCAGTTCTGAAATCCGCGGCTGTGCGGCTCTGGACTGTTGTTTTTGCCCCATGAGACATCGACGACCCCCGGTACGTTCTCCGGTAGGGTCGCCAGCGTCTGACAAGCCTTCTCAATGGCATCGGCGTCAGCCCAACTATTCCATTTCACCGCGAGGATGCGGAAGACCGCACCGGGCTTTGCATGTCGGAAACCTTCTGGAACCCCAGGCTCCGCGGCGGACCCGAAAGCGGCCAGGGAACTGAGGACAGAGCAAACCAAGAGCATGGACAACGCTTGCTTCTTCATAACACTACTTTCGTATGGCATTCTTGTACGTTGGCGATTCGCAGAATTGGGTTTGCCGCGACCGTAGACCGCGGCCATGCCCATGTCGAAAGAGGGATGCCAGCTGGAGGTTCATCCCGTATCGAGGTGCACCCTCCGCCGCCCGGTTGGAGCCCTTTCTAGGCATTTTCGGGAGGCTTCACAAGCAAAAGCTGCGCTTCATGGCAGATTGCACTCCACGATCGGCACAGCGTCCGGCATGGGGCCGACCGAAAAAGGCGGCCGCTTTCCCAGTCAGGCTTTTCATTCCGGAGAGCCTCCCGCAGAGGGCGCGGTGGCGTTTTCGACCTGGCCATGGTGGT
>CALLYA010000547.1 GCA_937875495.1 uncultured Verrucomicrobiota bacterium | reverse complement strand
CGGCACCTCCATCCAAGGCCATGACTTCCCCAGATTGAACGGTCCGCACAAAATCGATTGGCGAACCGCGAAGGCAAATGGCAGAATCACACGCTCACCTCATCCCCAACGTCCAATCTCAGACACCACCATGAAGCCGACCGCTCCCGATTCTCGACCTCAACAGAGACGCTTCCAGTTCCCGCCCGGACTTCTCCCACGCCTCGCCATTCTCCTCAGCCTGTTCGTGGTCATGGGCGCGCTCTCCGCCCTGCGACCGACCGATCCGATCTGGCGTGTGGATCAATACCAGTGGGGTATTCCACGGATGCTCCTGCAACAGACCGATCAGGGCGTGGCGGTCAATTGGGGCAACCAACTCAATATCCTGCGCCAATCAGCGATCAACATCGTCCTCGGGACCGGCCTCACCCTCGTCATCCTGACCGGCGGGATCGATCTCTCCGTCGGCTCCGTCCTCGCCCTCGCCAACGTCGCCTTCGTATGGACCAGCATACGATGGGGATTCGCATTCGGCACCCTCGCGGCCATGGTCGTCGGCACCCTGTGCGGTTGGCTCTGCGGCATCATCACCGTCCGAGGGAAGGTCCCCTCCTTCATATCCACACTCGGGATGCTCATGATCGCTCGGGGCGCCGCACACGTCTGGAGTGGGGGGCAGACCATCTTCCTGCCCACTTCCGCCCTCGCCGTCAACCTTCTCCCGCTCGGTTCCGCACTCGGCGTGATTGTCCTGGCCGCGGCGATGCTCAACGGCTCCCGCCTCGGTCGCTCGATCTACGCGGTCGGCGGAAATCGTGAGGCCGCCTACCTGTCCGGCATCCCGACCGACCGGGTCGTGACCCTCGCCTTCACCCTCAGCGGGACACTCGCCGGTCTCGCCGGCATGATCTATTGGGCACGCGTCTCCTCAGGCAGCCACCTCGCCGGCGACGGCTACGAACTCTATGCCATCGCCGCCGCGGTCATCGGCGGGACCAGCCTGCAGGGCGGCCGGGGCAGAATCAGCGGGACCGTTCTCGGGGCACTCATGATGGCCGTGCTCTTCAACGGACTCAACGTGCTCGGTGTCCAGGAGAACGCGCAGAAGATGATCGTCGGCTGCGTGATCATCATCGCCGTGCTCGCCGATCGCTCCTCTCAATGAATCAAATCAAACAAGCCGGGGCGGAGACCAGACCGCCCCGCCCTCCCGGCCGGCGCCAAGGAGGAAGGGGCGGCGTGAAAGCCCTTTGAACCGCCTGCGCGATCGGTCTATTGCTTTGCCGAGGTCTCCTTGATCACACTGGTCATCGCGCCGATCATGCCGGAGATATCCGCCAGATTGGAGGGGATGATCATCGTGTTGCCCGCCTTGGCCAGCTTGCCGAACTCGCCCAGGTATTGCTCTGCAATCCGCAGGTTGACAGCATCCTTCCCGCCCTTCTCATTCAAGGCCTTGGCGATCTCGCGAATCCCACCCGCCGTGGCGAGCGCAACCTCGCGAATCTCCACCGCACGCCCCTCGGCCTCGTTGATCCGTTTCTGCTTCTCGCCCTCGGATTGCGCGATCGCAGCCGCCTTTTCGCCCTCCGACCGGTTGATCTCAGCCTGACGATGACCCTCAGACTCCGCAATAATCGCCCGCTTCTCGCGCTCCGCGCGCATCTGCTTCTCCATTGCATCGCGAATCGATTGCGGCGGGGTAATGTTCTTGACCTCGTAACGAGTGACCTTCACCCCCCACGGATCCGACGCGCGATCGACGGCCGAGACAATCGAACCGTTGATCGTGTCCCGCTCCTCGAAGGTCTTGTCGAGTTCTAGTTTGCCGATGACACTGCGCATCGTCGTCTGTGCCAATTGAGTCGAGGCAAAGATGTAATCCCCAATCCCATACGACGCCTTCTGCGCATCCACCACCTGCATGTACAGGATGCCATCGACCTCCACGGAGATGTTGTCCTTCGTGATGCAAATCTGAGGAGCAACATCGACCGCCTGCTCCTTGAGCGTGTGCTTGTACGCAACACGATCCAGCAAAGGAACCAAGAAGTGGAGTCCCGCCTCCAAAGTACCGTTGTACTTGCCGAGACGCTCGATGATAAAGGCAGATCGTTGCGGCACCACCTTGATATTGCTGATAAACGCAAAGATCACGATGACAATGACGATCAGAAGAATGATAGTTGACGGCTCCATACCTGGATCTCCTTTACGAATCCTTCGTACAATGAATTGTGAATCCAACAGCCCCCCACCGGGGCCAAACCAGCACGCGATACAAACCCAAACAGCGACTGCCGTTACCGATCCAAATCAGGGGTTTTCGGCCCGACATACAACACCAGGTTTTCCTGACCGGTAATCGACAGGACCTGACCCTTCTCCACCGGCAACTTCGAAACCGCTGACCATGTCGATCCATGAAATTCAACACGCCCGCGCTCGCCGGGGTTGAATGCCTCGATCGCCAGCGCCTCGTCCCCGACAAAAGAGTCGATGTTTCGCATCAGATCGGCCTCGCCCTCCTTGTGGCCCAAGAAGATATGACTCGCAACCCGCCGAAGCAGTGCGAGCGATGCAACCGATGTGACCAAAAAGATCGCCAGCTGAATATTGACGCTCAGCTCGCCATACATCAGCTCCGCCGCAGCGGCACAGAATGCTCCCACGGCAAAGAACACAATCACCAGGCCGGGTATGAAGAACTCGGCAAATAGAAAGACCAGGCCGATCAAACACCAAATCACTTCAGGCCGTAGATAATCCTCGAACCCACTCATGCCGACGCCCCCCGAGGTGTCAAACCGTTTCGTTATCGTAGAGCCCTTGTTCACAAGAGTAGACAAAGGTCTCCGCCACCATCTTCAAATCCTCCCATTCCTTCCGGATCCGTTTCGCCTCCTGGGCATCGATTCGGTTGCCCGATTCATAACTGCTTGAAACCGCCTGGAGCACGTCGGAAAACTCCTTGAGAATGGTCTGGGTTGTCTTGAGTACCGGCTCGCACGCCTGCAGAGCGACATACGGGTTCTTCACCCGAAACGTTCCAGTCTGCTGGCAGAGCCAGTCGATCATCGAACAGTCGCCTGTCAATTGACAGAGCTTGAGAATTCGATCCAACGGATTGTCGGCTCCTCCTCCCCCCATGCGCTCCTTAGGCTCACACCATTTGTATATGAGTGAAGCGGACAAACGCATGTCATGGGCGATCGATTTGGCACCGACCGGTCCAACCACTTCACGCATGACCTCGTATGAATCCTTCACAGCTCTTCCCCCGGTGAATAGTTCAGGACAACCTAGTCCTCTACAATCAAGTCCGCCATTATAATGGCCTTGAGAGTTTATAACACTTCAGCAGCCATCCGTCAGCATGGGCCTTTGGCCCAGGGTGTAGCAAGATCCCGTCCGAAAAGCCCATTGGGGCATAGCTGAAGGCACTGCGGCTCCAGAT
>CALLYA010000546.1 GCA_937875495.1 uncultured Verrucomicrobiota bacterium | reverse complement strand
CGTGTACGTGTACGTTTTGGGCCCAACAAAGTGGTTGTTGAAAACGGCTCCGATGCAGCTGCATTCCCCCTCCCAGTACACCTCTGCGCCCTCTGCGTTCTCTGCGGGAGTCCTCCTCATCGGCCCAATGGGGGTTTTCGGACCGGCTCAGGCTTGGGCCGGTGGGTCGTGGAGAATGGGCTGGGATTAGGAGCCTTCGTTGTCGGTGGGGGCTTCGGGGTAGTGGACCCTGATCACGGTGAAAAAGGCCTCTGTTGCGGTGAGCTGGTTACCGAACAGGACCCCGGGCCACTCCCAAAAGGCCTGCCATGGGTACAGCTCATCGGGTGCGCCACCGATGAAGACCATGTAGCGGGTTCTTGGGACCAGTTCCCAGTCCAGGCCCAGTCCTCCTTCCTCGTAGAAACTGATCCGGGTCTCGACGCCGTTGACCCTGGGCAGGAGTGGAGCCGCGGCGATGGCGTCGTACTGCTCGGCGGCCTCGCCGATGCGGAGGATCCGGACCTGTTCCAGGGCGACCGGGTCGATCGGCACTTCGTCTTCGGTTGGCACGGCGCCGATCTGTTCGACCACTTCCATCCCGTCGACCACTCGGCCGAAGACCGTGTGCTTGTCGTCGAGCCAGTCGGTCGCATCGAGGGTGACGAAGAATTGGGCGCCGTTGGTGTCGGCACCTCTATTGGCCATGGAGAGCACGCCGGCTGCGTCATGTCGAAGCGCGGGCACGATCTCGTCGGGGAAATAGTAGCCTGGGGAATCGGTGCCGGTACCGTCGCGTGAGCCGCTTTGGATCACGAAGTCCTCGGCCACCCGGTGGAAGGTGATCCCGTCATAGAACGGCTCGCGGGCGACAGCGGCATGCTCCATATCCATCCAGGCGCGCGTGCCTTCGGCCAGGCCGACGAAATTGGCTACGGTGTTGGGTGTCTGCTCATGATGAAGCACGCACGTGAAGCTGCCCATGGAGGTCGTGAACTCCGCATACAGTCCCGGCCCCAGGTCCACGGCATGCAAGAGCGCAGGTGCCAGCGTCAGAAGCCCAGCCAGGATCAGAGTCGTCAGCCCCCGGGGCGATCGCTGCGGGAGCATGGGTGAGAGGGTCTCTTTCATATAGCTAATGGTTCCTTCTTTGGGGGGTGCTCAGATTGCTGCGGATGAGTGGAGGCGAAGAATCGCCCTGTGAACTCTGAGTCTTCTGTGGCTAATGCTCAACCGGATTTGGAGGGCCTCCCGCAGAGGTCGCGGAGGTCTTTTCGACTTGGTCGCGGGGGTGGGTTGGGTCAATGCTCTGCTCTCAACCTTATGGGAATTTCCATCAAATTTCCCGTTTTCAGCGGACCAAGGCAGTTGCAGGGATCGCAAAACCCGCCCTTCCAGAGCATCGTGCTTTCGCGTCTTTCCTATTTATCTTTCACCTTCCCACGCCCCTTCCTGTCCTCCCCATACGGCCCCGCCGACCTTTCGTGGCGGCTCGATACGGTTTTCGGGCAGCCCATGGTGGGAGAGCAGGATCAACCCGAAACCACACCAACCGTTTGGGGATCCAAACACGACACTTTTCTTGACAGTCCCCTTTGTTCTGTGCACAATTCTAAGCTATCTCCCCCCCCAAACTCCACTTCGCTTTCAAAATTTCATTTCGGATCGCATTCCGGAAGGGCGGATTCCCATTTATGAAGCCTTGCCGTCTAAGCAGATCCCCCCTGTTTGAAACGCTTGAGCCGCGCCTCTTGCTCTCGGCATCAGTGGACGATCCCATAGCCGCGGCTGTCGCCGCTGCGGATCCTGGGGACGGAGGGGGGGCTTTGTATTCTACATCGATCAAGGACTCCGCCGCTTTGAACGAGACCGCGGGCGTTGAGGGCTCGGTCCTGGAGCGGACCCTGGAGCCGCAGGAATTGCGTCTGCGGTTCAGTGAGGACGTCGGTGCCGCTTGGGAGCAGTTCTCGTTGGTCGTGGCCGGCGAGGGCGGCTCGCTGGTGGAGGCCCCTCTGATCGGGTACGACTCGGAGTGGCGCGAAGTGGCATGGACCCTACCGCAAGACGCGGATGCCCCTGCCATGGCCTATTTCCAGTCGCCGGACTCGGTTCTGATCCCGCCCAGCTTGATCCTGCGGCCTGTCGGCGAGGACGGCCAAGCCGCGGGCCAGATTTCGATCGCGGCCGAAGATATCGGGCTGTCGGGGTGGTATGCATATCCGCTTGATCTGGATCGGGCGGATACCGTGAATCTCAGTGTTGTTCCTCTATTAAAGGCGATCTCCGCCGGCGGCCGACCGCCGCAGTCCTCCGCACCGACTCCGGGTGACTCGGGTGGTGAGCTCAACGCCGTCGAGGGGCATCTCGAATACACGATCATTGCGGGTGACAGTTTGTGGGCATTGGCCCAGCGCCTGCTCGGAGACGGCAGCCGGTGGAACGAGTTCAGGAAGTCCGATGGCGCCCTCTTCTCTGAGTCCGAGGCCGGAAGCCTGAAGGTCGGCCAGGTCATTTGGTATCCGGAGGAGGAATCGACCGGCGGCTCCACTGGTGGCGGCGACACGACCGTGTATCAGATCTACACGGTGAAGTCGGGCGACACGCCTTTTGCGATTGCGCAGCGGCTCTTTGGCGACGGTGCGCGCTGGGCCGACCTGCGGGATGGGAAGGGTCAGCTCCTGACGGAAGAGACGGCTGCGAAGCTGCAGATCGGCAGTACCATTCTTTACTCGTTGGAGGACGAGCCGGAGACGCCTGAGACCCCGACCGGGTATGGTTCGCATGTGGTCGGCTCGGGCGAAACGCTCGGGACGATCGCCAAGCGCTATCTCGGCAGCGAGGAGCTTTGGGTGGAACTGTTCAAGGCGGACGGCACGACGCACTTCACGGTGGCGGAAGCCGGCGCACTCAAGATCGGCACGATCGTGCTGTACCTGCTTGATGAGCAGGGGAGCGGCGAGGAGCTGGGTCAGCACGTGGTGAAATCGGGCGACACGCTCGGCTCCCTCGCGCAGTTGTATCTCGGCAGGGCGGATCGCTGGGATGAGCTGTATAAGGCGGATGGCACGACACACTTTACCGAGGCGGATGCGGCCAATCTCAAGCTTGGGACGATCGTGAAGTATCGGTTGAACGACCTGATTCCCGAAGGGTTTGACCGGCACATCGTCAAGACCGGCGATACGCTCGGCTCGATCGCCAAGCAATACCTGGGCAGCGAATCGCGCTGGACGGAGCTGTACAAGGCCGACGGGACGACGCACTTCAGCGAGAGCGACGCGGCGAGTCTGAAGATCGGCACGGTGGTACTCTACAAGCTGGAGGGCGGCGGTGGTGGTGGTGAGGAGGAGGAGTTCGGCCAGCACGTGGTGAAGTCGGGCGATACGCTCGGCTCGATTGCGAAGCGATACCTGGGCAGCGAATCGCGCTGGACGGAGCTGTACAAGGCCGACGGGACGACG
>CALLYA010000545.1 GCA_937875495.1 uncultured Verrucomicrobiota bacterium | reverse complement strand
TACACGTACACGTACACGTACACGTACACGTACACGTACACGTACTCGCCGCATCATCGTGTACGTGAACGTGTACCGCTTCGCTGTGTACGTGTACGTTTCTGGGCCGAGCTAGTAGCTATCTGAACAGGTCAATGGCGAAGCAAGCTCGGGGTCGGGGTCGCTATCGGGATCGGTATCGATGGAACCTACGGTTCGGCCAGGATTGTTCGCGTCAAAACGTCCGCTCCACTACGACCGCAAATTACTCCCGGCCCTCCGACCTCCAGCCTCCCCTCCCTCGCCTTAGGCTTCCGGCCGCAGGCCGGGTTCCCTCCCCTTGCGTTTCGCGTCGAGCATCCCCGCTATCCAGTCGATCACGGCGTCAAGGCCTTCCCCCGTCTTGGCACAGATCGGGAAAACAGGGGCGCGATGCCCCGTCGCATTCAGGGCGGCGTAATACTGGTCGCGATCGAAATCGACAAACGGATCCAGATCGGTCTTCGATAGGATATGGGCCGCGGCCTGATGAAAAAGAAGCGGGTACTTCACCGGTTTGTCGTGGCCCTCGGCCACCGATACCATCGAAAGCTTGGCATCCTCACCCAGATCGAATTCGGCCGGGCAGGCAAGGTTACCGACATTCTCCACCATCACGACATCCAACTCATTCGACGCCAAGGCCTCAAACCCACGCCGGGTCAGCCGGGCCGAGAGATGACATGCCCCGCCGGTGTTCAATTGGACGACGGGAATCCCCAAGGGTGAAAAACGTTCCGCATCCAGCTGGGAGGCGATGTCTCCAATGATCACACCGAACCGTAACCGGTCCGAAGCCAGGGCGATCAAGGACCGTAGCATGGTCGTCTTGCCACTACCTGGCGCACCGATCAGGTTGAGACAGAGCACTCCCCGCCCCCGCAAATCCTCTCGGGTCCTTCGGGCAAACTCACCGTCATGCTCCAGTATGTCACGTAATACCTTGATCTCCATCGCTCATCATCCATTCGGTTCGAGGTTTATACTCCGCACCAACATCTGGTCACCTTCCACCATCTCGACATCAAATCCCCCGCACCGAGGACACGCCATCCAGGCCGGTTCCTCCACCAGCCCATCCGCGCAGCAATCTCTGCAATGCACGCGAACCGGCCGGATGTCCAAAACCAACTCCGCCCTCTCCAGGACCGTTCCACGACGAGCAATGTCGAACAGGAATCGGAAGTCCTCCGGCACGACCTGACGCAATCGGCCGATCTCCAGCTCAATCCCAACCACATAATGCCCAGGATGCCGCGCGCCTTCCTCCTCGGAGATGCGCATCACCCCCTCGACCAAGGCCCACTCATGCATCGCTGCCCTCTCCTCTCCCCAGGTTAAACACTCGCAGACGCCCCCATCAAGTCCCCGCCGCCCCCTCCGCTGCTGTACTGGCTCGGTTCGCGGGCAAGAGGCTGTCCGAAATGGTAGCCACTTTCCCAACCCGGCCTCCACATCCCCATCCGGAGAGCCTCCCGCAGAGGGCGCGGTGGCATTTTCGCTTGGCCATGGGAGTGGGTAAGTCCAATGCTGTGGCCCAAACTATGGGTCGTCCGAAAAGGCCAATGGGGAAGCAAGATCGGGGTCGGGATCGCTATCGGCCTCGGTATCGAAAGGACGCGGGATGGAATTCGGACATGGGAAACCGGGTACCGCAACCATATTATTGCGTCCGGCAGCGAAATTTGAGCGGTCCCTGAAAGCCAGGCGCCTTTCAGACCAAGCAGGAATCGATTCCCTCGATTCCCTCGATCCCGATCTCGATCCCGATCCCGATCTCGATCCCGATCTCGATTTCGATCCCGATTTCGATTTCGATTTCGATTTCGACAATGATCTGACCGATCGGCAACCATTGCCTGACGGATCGCGCCTTTTCGGACGAGATCTAACTATTCTTTGGAGAATTTTCCTGCTGACTGACCAAGGCAGTGGCAGAAATCCGCTCCGAGGTAGCTGCCCCCATCTCTATAATCCTCTGCGATCTCTGCGGGAGTCCTCCCCATCCGGGCATGGAGACCTTTCGTTGTCGACCAATGGACTTTTCGGACAGGCTCAGGCTACGCGCCACGAGGAGGCGCTCACCCCGAATCCGGGCGTCACCCGCATTCCTACACGGGGCAGGACGGATGGTGCGTGCGAACAGGCGCCTGTTTCGTTAGCATACCCCAAAAGCGTCCACGCCGCGCCGGTAAGATCGCGAGGACCACGAATGGATCGTGTGTCTTTCAAAACAGGGAAGGTCAAGACAAATTCATGAAAATCGTTGTCGTCGGAGGAGTCGCCGCAGGCGCTTCAGCCGCCGCACGCGCACGCAGATTGAGCGAAGCGGCAGAAATCCTGGTACTCGAACGGGGCAACCATGTCTCGTTCGCCAATTGCGGCCTGCCTTACCACATCGGAAATGTCATCCCGACCGCGAGGAGCTCTTGCTCCAGACCCCGGAAAGTCTCCAGCGCAACCTCAACATTGAGGTCAGGACCGGGCATAACGTCCTCGCCATCCGTCCGGACGACCGCCAGGTCGAGGTCCAGGACATCGCCGCCGGTAAGACCTATACCGAGTCGTTCGATAAACTCGTGCTTGCACCGGGCGCACGCCCCATTCGCCCTCCTCTGCCCGGAATCGATCATCCGCGGGTCCTGACGCTTCGGGATATCGACGACATGGACCGGATCAAGGAAGTCGTGGACGCAAAGATCGAGCGGGCCATCGTGATCGGCGGTGGCTACATCGGCGTAGAAATGGCGGAGAACTTGGTCGAGCGCGGGATCGCCGTGGAACTGGTCGAGCTGCAGGACCAGATCATGGCACCGCTTGATCCGGAAATGGCACGTCCGCTTCAATATCATATGGAATGGAAGGGCGTGATCCTTCATCTCGGCGCCGGCGCACAATCTTTTGAGGAGAGCGACGGCAAGGTCAGGGTCTTCCTGAGCACCGGCACTGAACTGCTTGCCGACCTCGTAATCCTGGCGGTCGGGGTACGCCCGGAATCCGACCTCGCCAAGGCCGCCGGCCTGCGGATCGGCCCGCGAGGCGGCATCGTGGTCAACCGCCATATGCTGACCTCGCACCCGGACGTCTATGCCGCTGGCGACGCCGTCGAGGTGCTCAACCCCATCACCGGTCTGCCGGCCTTGGTGCCTCTGGCAGGCCCGGCCAATCGGCAGGGCCGAATCGCGGCCAATCACATCTTCGGAAAGCCAGGCGCCTACCTCGCAACGCAAGGCACCGCCATCGTCAAACTCTTCGATATGACCGGTGGTGGAACCGGCGCCAATGAGAAGGCGCTACGCGCCTCCAGCACGCCCTATCGAAAGGTCTACGTGCATCCCTCGGGTCATGCCGCCTACTACCCGGGTACCGCGCCGATCCACCTGAAACTGCTGTTCAGTCCCGACTCGGGCGAACTGTTCGGCGCACAGGTCGTTGGATTCGATGGCGTGGACAAGCGCATCGATGTCCTTGCAACGGCCATCCAGGCCGGCATGACCGTCTTTGACTTGCAGGACCTCGAGCTGGCGTATGCGCCGCCGTTTGGATCGGCCAAAGATCCGGTCAATATGGCCGGTTTCGTCGGCGCCAACCTCCTTCAGGGCGATATCCACCTGTGGTACGCGGAAGACCATCAGATGGCCATGGCGTCCGGCACCATCGTGGATGTGCGCACCCCCGAAGAATTCGAGGAGTTTCACCTCCCTGGAGCCATCAATCTCCCTCTGGACACGCTGCGCACCCGCCATCCATCACTCGCCCAGGAGCGCCCTGTCTATCTCTATTGCCAGGTTGGATTCCGAAGCTACCTCGCCTTCAGGATCCTGACCCAACTCGGATTCGACGCATACACTCTCTCGGGTGGAGTCGTCACCTATTGCCAGGTCCATGGCAGTGAGATGTGCGATGGACGTCCAATGGCACCGGTCGTGCCCTATGCCGAGGCGGTGTCCGGACGGTGCCGAAAGTAAAAAATAGCCGCCTCCGCTTTCGGCCGAGCCAATGTCAGGGGAGAGACCGCAGGCCCTTTTTTTGGCACCCGCAACGCGAATTCCGGCAACTTGAATCGCGTGCAATGATTTCGGCTGTTTCAGGCGGAGGCGGCCATAGATCCATGCATTCCCGTGCAGGTTCCTAACCGCCACTTGGTACGTGTACCAAGCAGACGCTTCATCAAAGAAACGGGGCAATTCCGAAAAGATTGCAGTCCGAAAAGTTTTTTCTTCAGAAGCGCCTGTTTTGACGCGCAATCGCCGGAAACAATGCGGGGCGGCACAAGCATGCCGCCCCGCACAGCCACATTATAGCGTGGGCTCGCTCAACATGAGTCTGAAGTAACGCTGCTCAGAACTGGGCAGGAGGATCACCACGAACCGGTCAACCTCGACAACAGGCACCACCTTCAAAATTCCAAACGGACCGTTCGGCGAGGAGGACGATTGCAGAATCCCCGGCTGGTTCAATGGCCAGGAAAGCTCGACTCTGCCATCGGACAATCGCTTGATGCGCAGTATCGCAATCGATTCACGCACCTTGAAGACCGTTTCAGCCACCCCCACCATTCCGTCACTATCCTCCACCATGACCGAGACCTCGTAGTCCCCCACCGGAAGCGTGGCTTCAAACCTGGGCTCGAGGCCGAACGGCTGCCCCTGAAGGAACCAGATGTAGGGGGTTTCCGTGATGAACTGATCCTCCGGATCATTGGCCTCCGCTGCAAACGGAATGGGATGGCCCGCGGGCAGGACCGCCTCTTGGAGCGGATTGAGAATCGTCACCACCGGTGCGTTGCGCGCGACCTTAAACGGTGCATCCGAATCATCTGAAACCGTTCGGAAGCCATCCGTTACAACGGCTCGCATTCGCGCGGCAGAGCCGCCCGGCAGGACAGAGAAATCAATAATTAGGCGGTCCCCCTTGATTCGATTGGCCAACGGCACCCAGGACGCTCCGTCGTCCGGAGAATAAAACAGGCTGGTCCAAAGCAGGTCGCCATCGGGATCCGACAATTTCCATTGCACCTGCTGCTTGCCTTTCCAACTCTCACCGCCGTTCGGAGAAAGCATCTCGACTACCGGTGGGGCCTTGGACATGACGATTCGGTCGAGCACCGCTTTCCCGTTGGTCAGGACTATCTCCGTGGCTCCCTTCTGGGTCGGGATCTGGAACAAAAATTCAAACCGGCTCAGACTATCGCCCTCCGGCCCCGTGAAGGTGATGGGGAAGTTCACGGAGGCAAGAGTCGTTCCCAACGAGTTCAGGACCCGAACCGAATGCGGCCCCTCCTGCCCGGCCCCGGAAGGGATCCCTGGCTGCACAACGACCGGATCCAGCTTTCCGGTTCCGTCCGGGAAAAGGCTGCCTGAGATGTAATAGACCGAGTTCTCGATCTGTTGGATCAGCGCAGCATTACGACTGTCCCGGATTCCAAAAGGAGTCGCAGTCGTGGCAAACCGATTGAACAGCGCGTTCCAACGATAGGGCGAAATCCACTTGGTCGGGAATGCTCCGCTCTCGCAATACGACATGAAATCAGGCCAGTCGCCATGCATGACCTTCCGGCGGGCCGGATCGTCAGGACTCGCCCACGGATCGAACCCAACGTCCTGAATGTCGTCGTCCGAATAGGGCCAGGCCGGATCCGGCCCAGCCGCATCGCATCCCTCAGGCGTGTGCCGTCCCCAGGTGCCTGCCCCGGCTGCATCCAGGTCGAGATTGTGGTTGATCTCATGCGCCATGGTCAGTTCTCTGGAGGTCCCGATATAGCCGCGGGCCACAAACCCGTGGCCACTGCCAAAACACCAGGTCGGATCCGAAATCCCGCCTCCGCTGGGACAGAATCCATAAACCTGCGTCGGTAAATCAAACGGGGAATGACCTGTGAAGATAACCCCAAAGATCCATGCCAACACCGCGTCACTGTGATAATCCCGGAGCACGGAGATCGTGTCAGCCACCGTCGTCGTCCCGATCGCGGTCCATGGCTTGCGCACAAAATGGATGTCCGCAAGCGGATAGACCCTGCGCATAAACTCCTCTTGCAAGGCCATCTGATCATCAGATATCAGGACCGGACTCGAAGCTGTTCCGGTGTTGACGGGAATGGTCCAGATCGTCGGCACCTCCTTGTTGACGAACGGGATCGTGTATACGGCACTCTCGGACTCGCCCCCGAGCGCAGTGCGCAGGACGGCTGTAAACGTTACGTTGCCCCCCTCAGCCCATGACTCGGGAATCGCGAAATTGGCGCTGTGCTGGAGATTGGCGCGGTCCGGGTTCAGCGCCGAGGGCACGAAGAAATGCTGGGCGAGCGGTGAGCCAGGCAGCTCCACATCACCCTTTCTACCATATAGATAAACACGCACCGGCTGCGCAAAAGTCGACCGCCGATTGTAGACATACACCCTCGCAGCGGTCTTCTTGTGCGCGACCAACGGCAATGCATTGTCCGGGGTCTGTATCGCCTGCGTCACCTCCAACGGGTTCTGGGTCAGCCCTAATGACGCCTGTGTATCAATGAGGTAGGGGACATGATTCGCCAGCCTGACGACCTTCATCTCAGAGAAATCACCCAGGTAGTCGCCTGGATAGTGCGTCGTAAACCCCTCCGCAGGCGATGATACCCGCAATCCGAAATGCACTAAATTGCCGGCTCCAGCATTGATCTCGGCAAGATCGATCCCCAGCTCCCAGACCCGGTGCCGTTGGAACGATATTGACCAGCCCCAAGGCACCTTAGGCACAATCGTAACAGTTCCGTCGGCGAACGAAGATCCGAATCCACGCCCCATCGCAGACCTTGTCTCCGGCTGCAGGAAGGTCCAGGACCACGGGCCCAAGGCATACTGATAACGCAGATTCCCCGTCGTCGGATGCAGGGTGTAGTTCAAGTCCACATTGGGTGTCGGAACGCCATCACGATCGACGTCAAACGTGGCATAGAAGTAGTCCTCCGGATCATTGATCTGCTCATCAATGACGTTGATTAAAATGTAGAGACGCACATCGTCATAGAGCAGCTTGATACTGCCCTGTTCGAACGTTGCTCCATAGGCGCCTGACCATTCGTTCCAGGATACCTTCCCGTCCAAGACGGGTGGTGTGTCTGTCCGCGGCACGATCGGAACCAATATGATCTGTCCGTCCATGGTTCCCACAAAACCAAATAAAATGAGAAAGATCATCACGTGACGAAGACAGAACATCAATACTCTCAGGACGCTCGCAGTCCGCCCAGTAGGATCGCTTGCGCAAAACGCTTTCATAATACCCCCCTGGCCTACTCCCCCGCATGGCCTCAGCGACCAGAGGATGGACCGACTCGCAGGCAGCCAGACTCGGGCGCGAACCTTCAGAACCTGGCAGCCTCCGGGCCCTTCCCACCTCAGGATCGCGCAAAATACCAAAGTAAAAAGTATCATCGGTCCGAAATTGCATCAAGGGCAGGACGCTCGATTTCGGATCATTCGGTATGCTATCTAGAGGCTGTTCGAAAAGCCTATTGGAGCACAGCTGAAGGCACTGCGGCCCCGGATCGGGAGAACTCGCGCAGAGGCGCAGAGGCGCAGAGGAGGGAAGGGGAAGGTTTGCTTGCGAAGTTGAGGTGATTCCTGAAACAGGCTTGGTTGGTTGGAAACGGAAAACCGAATTATTTCGCCAAAAAGACAGGGATTAGAGCATTGACCCTCCGCCCCAAGCCAGCTCGAAAACGCCATCGCGCCTCTGCGCCTCTGCGCGAGGCTCTCCGGATGGGGATGGGGAGGTCAGGTTGGGAAAGCGGCTACCTTTTCGAACAGCCTCTAGCTCGGTCCAG
>CALLYA010000544.1 GCA_937875495.1 uncultured Verrucomicrobiota bacterium | reverse complement strand
GGCAAGTTGGGAAAGCGGCTGCCTTTTCGGACAGCCGGCAGCCTAGGATATCGCGCTGAAAAGGATGCGCGCGTTGCTCGGGTCGATCAACCAAAGCCAATCATCGAAGAGGAACTCGAGCCGAATCGCCAGCAGCGCAATGCGCCCCATGACCGTATACCCGAAGCCGGCGCCGAAGGTGATCATCAGGAACCAGATGCCAAGCTTGGCGGTCTTTCCGACCGCACCCTTGTGCTCGAAGGAAAAGAAGAAGTAGACCAGGCAGGATAGAATCCCGACGATCAACACGAGGCTGCGCACCGATTCCGCGATATCGACCTGACCACCCTCCATCACGATCAGCGGAACAATGCTGTTGCTGATCTGCGCCAAGAAATTGGCATGCAGGAAGCTGATCAACCGCAGCCCCGCCGTTGTGCCAATGATAAATGCCAACGGCCAGCGCGAGATCCAACTCCCCTTGGGCGATAACCGCCAGACCAGCATCACGCCCAGGATCAATGGCACCCAGTACAACGGCTCCGGCTGTGCCTCCAAACCAGGCATCGCCCAGCCCTTGACCAAAGCCGGCCATAACTTGCCCATCAGATTCGGCACGATGATGTCCCAGAACCCCACCACCATCCAGTATCCGGCCGAGACGCCGACCAGGATCGACTCCGCAATCTTGTAGAAGACGTTGTCCTTGTACAGGAAGGAGAAAATGGCGAGCGTAAAGATCGCCGCCACCCATACGCCGACCGTGCGCGAGGCGCTCCAACGGATCTGTGCCTGGTCCGGGTCCTCGCTGACCGCACGATAGTAGTCGTTGGGCAGGACCTGCTCATACGTGGTGACCTTGCGGACCTGGTCCGCACCCAGGCTCGCCAGGTCCAAGTCCGCCGCCTCAGGCGCCTCGGCATCCACCCAGCGCTTCGAAAGCACACCCCCCGCCTCCGCGGCCTCCGCCTCGGTTTCGACCTGGACCAGGGTCCGGTCCACCGCGCGTACATACACGTTCGCCATGCCTCGATCGGTCAGGAGCGCCCGACCGGTCAGACCCAAGAACCCGAGCACGAGCAGAACGCTCCAAATCAGGGTCTCCCGCTTCATCGGACCACCCCCTTTCGCTTCTCCATGAAAAACAGAATGTTCGCTACGATGATCAGACCGATGATCAATAGATGCGCGATCAATTGCGGACCCATCCGTTGCCGGGCCTTCATATATTTCTGATCGACCTTCTCGCCGCCATACGCATCCATCACCAATTGCTCATACTCGGCCGCACCCTTGATCGCACCGAGCAACCCGGGCAGCTGATTCGGGATGTAGGGGTACAGCAGCGGTGCCGTAATCCCAGTGCACCCGGCCACCATCCGCAGGTCTTTCGAAAAGGGCGTGATCGCGTACTGCACCCACTCCGTCGTACCCGGGTAGCCGGCCGACACATTGACAAGCAGCTTCATCTGCCGGATGTCGGTCACCCCTTCCATCATCGGGATCGAATCGATCGATGTACCGTAGGAATCGGTCGTGTAGAGTCCGCGCAGGTTCGTCACGATCACCTTGATCACACCCTCATACCCGGACTTGTAGCCTAAGTTTACGTAGTCCTTCCCATATTCGAGCTCTGGGAAATCGGCCTTGATGACCTTCGCGATGTTGTCGTCGATCATCTGTGCACCCACCGGCCAGAGGGCCATGAAGTACATTTTCAGGCCCTTCTTCGCACAGTGATAGGTGAAGGTCGTCGCCATCGGACCGAGCTCGCCCTCGCTCGCAGGGTCGTAATCGAACGCGAGTAGGACCGGATCCCCGGGCTGCAAGGCCTCGATCTCGTCAAAGACCGCCTGCGCCAAGCCAGTCGGATGCTCAGGGAATTGGAGTTCAAAAAGGATCGGGATCGCGACCGCTAAGAACATCAACAGGAAGATCCACCGGCGATCCAGGTTTTTCAGAAATGTATACACGTTCTACTCCTCCCCAGATCCCAGATAGGAACGATCGACCCCCAACAACACCTTCAATGAGGTCGAGGCCACACCCAGCGCAATCCCGATCATGATGGCACGGCTGCCGGCGGTGTTGACCACGCGCATGATCTCGACGGTGAGGTTTTCAATCCTCAGCCCCGCCAGCGAATCCGGCAACCAGCTCGTCAGGATGATTCCGGCGAAAGTCCGTCCCAACAGGATGATGAACGCAGTCCCCAGCAACAGGATCGCTTCCAGGTTCTTCGCCCGGAATGCACGGAATGCCGCGGAGGCAATGTAAAAGGCCAGCATGCTGAAGGTCGTGGCCGTCAGTGGCTTAAAGGCGTATTCGTAGATCCACCAAAACGGCGCGCCGGACTCCCGATAGTGCCCGGACCAGGCCATGTCCGGGAACTGTAGGTTCGGGCTCACCCCGATCTTCGAAAGTCCGATGAACAGGGTCAGGGCAAAGGCCAAAAGGGTGATGGCCGAGTAGGCCCAACCCGCCTGGCGAAGCGCCATTTTACGGGCGTGCAGCTTGATCAGATTGCCGCCGCCCAGAATAAAGGCAATCGAGGCCAGGATATCGAACCAGATCGCCGCCACTTCCCCCCAGCTCTGCGTCATGGGGATGAAGTAGGCCAGGATCAATACCAGCCCGCTGAATGCTGTGATGAGTAATGGTATGTTTCTCTTCATGAAACCCTTCCCGGCGTGTTCCACCTTTCGATCAGTGAAGCACGGTCCCCTGCAGGTAGTCGACGAAGCCTTGGAAAAAGTGATAACTCTCTAAATTCAAACCCTCCGGCCCAGTGATGGAGGCCAGTGTGGCAAACACAACCCCAAGGACAATCCCGATCGCGACCAGGACCTTTCCCACATCCTGGCCCTTCAGACTCCCGAGTTCCTCCGGCGAGCCGGTCAGATAGGCGGATGCGGCAAAGAATTCCTCGCCGATCAAGGTGTAGTCGCAAGAGGCCACGAAAAAGGGTAACTGCGCCGGCATCGCCGTCCCCGCCACCTGAATCGCGCCGACCGAGTTGCCCGTCTCGGCCAGGATCAGCGCCTCGGCAAAAAATGCGCCCATGTAAAAACAGGCCGCCGGTTTCTCGCGTACCATCTGCCCCTGGAGATACGCCACATACCCAAACTGCTCGTCGGTGATGTAGTTGATCTTGTTCTCGTCATACGCCTCGGGCCGACCCGCACGCAAAAATGCGCTCTGGACCGTTTCCCTGGCCGTGGTCATCACCAGCGAGCGCGTGGTCGGCACCTCGAGCGAAGCCGAGTTTTCCGCAGCGATCTGTGCCACCCGTGACAGCACGTTGATACCGGCAATGGTCTGGATATCGTTCATGTCCTGAATGCCGGGCACAAAAATCACCGACCGCCCCATCTCCGTCGCACGCCCGACCGCTTCGTCGACCGCTTCCAAACCGGCGATCTTGCGTACCTTTAGCGGCCGGCCCTTGCGCGCATGCCTTATGAAGTACACCACCGATCCGCAAAAGATCATAACAGTGATCAGGAACCAGATCCTGCTGCCGTCAACCCATTGCAAACGGCCGGCCACCGGCTCCGAGACGACCGCCTCCGATTCCTCCAAGGCGGAATTGACCGCCACAACCTTGAAGTAGTAATCGACCCCAGGCGTCAGGCCGTTGACGGTATAGACGGTTTCATAACCGAGCGTCTGGCCGGCAATCCGAAAGTCATCCTCCAGGTCCATCGCATAGGAGATCAGAAAGAAACCACCATCGAGGGCCGCCTCCCCCGGATACTCCCAGACCAGGTCGACCGCCGTACCCTTGTCCCACCCATGGTCCTTCGCAGTCAGCCCTGTCGGGGCAGGTGGAGGCGCAGCCACGACCGCTGCTCCAGCGGCAATGAACACGAACACGAACACCGTCCGCAGCAGCCATGTGCCGTACCATAGCGCCGGCAGTCTGCGTCTCAGGCGCTCCCTACTGATCATGTTTGCCATGGGTCATTCCTCAATGAGTTCAATGTTCGCCCTGGGAACCGTCACCGTTTCACCGGTTTCAAGAACCACCTCCACCACGCGCGCCTTCGATCCGGACGCCAGCACCGTCGGCTCCGCAGGCAAGGCGTGAACCTTGCCGATCTGCCCGAAATACGGGTCGCGAATCATCCGGACGGTCGTGTCGATCTCGAGCAGACCATCCTGCCGGGCGGTTTCCGGCACTGACCGTTCTACATCCGGATCCATCGCGATGACAATCTCCGGTCGCATCACCCCCGCCCTTATTTGTGTCGCACCGGTCACCGACGCCTCCCGGCCCGCGTATTTCCCGAGCAAGGCAAAGGTGCGCTTGGCCATCGCGATATCCCCAAACCCCTCCGTAATCACCAGGGTCAAGCCCATCCGCTCAGAGCCGGTGATCGCCACCCCGAGGTCATAGCCGAGAAACCCCTGAAGATCGAGGTCGTCAATGCCGCCCGAGATCAATGCTGAAACCCCCACCTCTTTTGCAGCCCGAATGGCCGCGAGCGTCATCCGCCCACCACCGACGACAACAGCCCCCCGCATCTCAGGAGTGATCGCCTCCGCCTCTAGGGTCTGATCCGGCGAGGAACAGGCCATGCATATAGGACCGAAGGCCTCCCCGCCGATCCCGAAGATCCCCTGCACAAAGACCGCTTCGGTCTCCACAACACAGCCCTCGCCAGGAATCACTTCGATAATGTTCCCGGGAATGAAGGCCAACACACGCACCGGTAACGGATTGCCGCGCAACATCACCTGGCCGGTCACCGAGGAGACCGCCTCCAGTCGCCCAGAGACTTTCGCCGTCGCCTCACTCTTGAAGAACCCCCAAAACCCCTTCGTTTGCGCGAGGATCTCCCCGGCTTCCACCCAATCGCCCTCCTGCTTCAGCATGCAGGCTGGCACATCGGCCGGCGGCAACGCCAAGAGATTGGCCAGATTGACCGGAGTCACATCCCCCGGCATAAACGTCTCGGCTACGACATCGCGTGCCCCGACCCGCGCACCTGCTTCAACAAGGACCTCCCCCGCAATCGGCAAGACCCGTCGCCGGCGAAGGATCGCGCCCTCCGTGACCTTCAAGCCTGGTGTGTATGCATGCGCCATGAACAATCCTCAAGCTTTCTTAATTTGAAATCATCACTGGTCGGAGTCCGCATAAAGGCCAAGGACCTTGACCCAGTCTCCCATGAGCGTCCGACATTGAGCCGGATCCTCAGGCAGCACAAGCGGACGGCCACGGCCGTCGAGAACGATACCGACCGTTCCCCCACGCGCCTTAGACTGCACCCGCTTTCCACTGCCGGCACCCAGATCGAATCCACGAGCAGGCTCGAGCTCCAACTCCGCCTCCTGCCCCGGCCCAAAGGGGATGAGCTTCAGCTCGCCAAACCGGATCTCCCCCGCTTCGTCCAGCCCCGACCCGTGCAGACGGTACTTGAAACAGGGCTTGCCAGGCTTCGAAACACCCTTGGCCGCGACACAGGTGCCAAGATAGATCAGGCAGTCGCGCTCGAACACCTCCATCGCCGCGTCCGGATGCACCTGCGCCAATACACCCAAGTGCGGCATCATGAAGATGGAGTCCTTCGCTAAATAGGTCACACCCTCCGGTTCGAAGGCGTCCATCAGCATCGCAACCGTCTGCGCCATTCGCGGCGCATGCGACAATACCCCCCCCGAGGCCACCAACAGGTCCATCGCCATGTTGTCCACGATCGTCAACCCCGACATGCGCTGACTGAACGTGTCGCCCACCGTCCGCTGCTGTTGGACTCCCTTCAGGGTCGTAGCAAATTCCTTGTGCTGCTTGTACGCGAGCCGGAGTGCCTCCCGCGCCACCGCCTGCTCAAACACCAAGGCCTCCAAGCTCTGCGGAATCGTAGTCGGCCGGATCATCTTGTTCTTGACCCGGTTGCGCAATTCGCGGTCCTCCATCGGCAGATGGACCCACTTCAACACCCGCTCCATCGTCGCCTCGGCACAGACGTTGGAGATCGAATAGCTCATCCCCAGATTCGCGCTGACCGTGCGATTGAAGGTCCCGTTGAACACCGAAAAGACGTCGGTAGTCGCCCCGCCAATGTCGACTCCGACCGCGTTGATCCCATCCCGATCCGCGATCGCCTGTAAAATGTTCCCTACCGCGCCGGGAGTCGGCATGATCGGTGCATCCGTCCATGTGATCAGCTTGTCGTACCCCGGCGCATGCGCCATCACATGCTCCAGAAAGACATCGTGGATCATGTCTCTCGCAGGCCCCAGGTTCTCCTGCTCCAAGACCGGGCGCAGGTTGTCGACGATCTTCAGATCCACGCTCTCGTCGAACGTTTTTTCGATCAGTGGTCGTGCATCCCGGTTGCCCGCATAGATCACCGGCATCTTGTACTCATTGCCGAAACGCGGCCGCGGTTTGGCCGGCGCGATCAGCTCGGCGATCTGGACCACATGCGTCGTCGTCCCGCCGTCCACACCGCCCGAGACCAGGATCATGTCCGGGCGCAACTCCCGGATGCGCTGAATCTGTTGATGCGGTTTGCGGGGATCGTTCGCGGCAATCACATCCATGACAATCGCACCCGCACCCAGGGCCGCACGCTTTGCACTCTCCGCCGTCATCTGTTTGATGACGCCCGCAACCATCATCTGAAGTCCGCCACCCGCGCTCGAGGTGGAGATGTAGATATCACAACCTTCACCGTCCGAAGCCGGTCGAATGATCCGGCCCTGCTCGTCCACCAGGCGGCGGCCGGCAAGCTCGCCGATCTCCGTCACCGCATTGACCACCCCGATGGTCACATCCGCAAACGGCTCTTCAACAGTCGTCGGCGCCTCGCCTCGATAGGTCTGGCGAAATTGTCCATCCACCTTCTCAATCAGGATCGCCTTCGTGGTCGTCGACCCGCAGTCCGTCGCCAAAATTACATTGATTTTGTCAAGATCCATGTTTGCTTGTCCCATCTGCACCCCCGTGGGTATCGTCGACAACCCGATCATCGCGACAGGCTGGGTCGCCAGCTGCCTCGATCTCTTCCAACCGCCGGCTCAGAAAATCAATCGCCCCGCGGTGTTCCAGGAATAACGCGAATTCGCGATACCCCTCGGCGTCTGTGATCAATGCGATGAACGGCTCAAAAAAATGGAGAACCTGCGCGCCCAGGTAGTTCATCGGGCGAACGGATTCCAGAAACAGGTGCGCAGGCGTCTGCATCCTGCGCCTGCAGATCTCACGACAGAGGTGATCCGCAATCTGCCGCTGCCTCGGCGTCGGCTCCAGCGGCCTGCTGTCTTCCACGGCAAAGGCATGACGCCACCAGCTCACAGGTGCCCCCATTCCTGGAGCGCTCTGCGAATCTCCCCAATGACCCACTCCCGCTGACGGCCAAACAGGAGATGCAGCCCCCGGCGGTGCGTCCCCAGCCAACCTCGGCGCTGACCTGTTTGAAGAAACCCACCATACCGGCCCGCCGTGAAATCGGTCACCTCACTCCAGCGACAGCTGCGACAGACACCCAGCGGATACTCCGCCGCACAGCCCTCAGGGTCCAACTCAAAGTGGCTCGGGAAAAAGAAGCGGTTCAATTGCAGCAGCATGATCAACGCAGCCAGTATTGCCCAATAGACCGAGCCCCCGAAATCCGCGGCAGCAATGCTCAACAGGACAATCACAAGCAAGGATAGAACGGTGGCCCTCCAGCGCTCGCGCGCCGGATGCACCGTCCATCGGATCACCGCCCGGGGATCCACCTTCGGATGCCCTTCTTCCATCGATGCCTCTCTTCGCTGCAGCCCCATCCAATCATGCCGAGTGATCCGCTTGATCGGACCTAGATCCAGTCCCCCCCCCCAGGAAAGAGCCGCGACGCCCATCCATCCGGACACTCCCAACTTCCAGCCCCGTTGCAATCCGATTGGAATACCGGAGGAACCTAGGTGCGATTGGGCCTTCTATCCAAGCGGGGATCCATTGTCAAGACCTCCGGGGGGGGACCCACCACCGCTGCGCATCAATAGAAGGCCCACTCAGCAGCCTTGCCCATCCCCGGCAGTTTCAGGTCAATGACCACGAAGGCATTCCCGCCGTAGCCGTTGGCAAAGGCAAAACGCCCGTCCTTCGAGACGGTGATAAAGTAGGCCCCCGCCAATAGTTGATCGTCACGCAATTTCCAAACAGGCTCCGGCTTCGACAGATCCGTCAGGTCAAAGAGGGAGACAGAGTTGCCGTTCCGACTCGCCACCACCGCGTACTCCCGCGCGATCGCCACCGAATAGGCGCCGTTGATCCATTCGTACCCGGTAAAGGAGCCCAACAGGCTTGGAGTACCTGAAAAGTCAGCCAGCCCGAGAGTGTTGTTCCCACAAAAGGCAACCACGTCCTTGGTCACCCAATCCAGGCTGTGCGGCGAACACCCAATCGATGCTGTGCTCACCCAATCGACCAGCACCGGCGCGGTTGGATCCGTGATGTCGATGCGGACCAATGACTTGCTGAAATACGCAGCCACCAACACATGACAACCGTCCGGGTCCAGGAGGATGTCTCTCGGTCCGGCCAGGAACGTATGATCCTGCAGGACACCGACAGGCGCGATTTGCATCGGATCCTTCGTGTCAAAGACCAACAGCGCGTCACCCGTCTCACGGTCGATCTGACCCGGGAAGTCCTGCCAAGGCCCCCGGGCAATCGCAAAGCAATACTCGCCCTGCGTGACCGATGCCACCGGACAGTCGAAGAGCTCCGCATCCTGCCAACTGCCCAGCGTCTTAGGGCAGCCGACGTCGTTGAGATCGACCGAGGTCAGGGAGTCAGCCCGCTCGCTGGCGATGTATCCAATCCCACGCTCATCGATGCTCATATGAGTGGCACGATCGATCACTTCAGGATCCGAATACCATCCGACCCTCTGGAATTCACCCGTCTGATCCGGGCGCAGTGCCACGAAACCGTCGTGCGCCCAGCCACTCACCCACGCCGTATTCCCCTGAAACACATGACTGTGGGTCCCCTCACAGATCCGCGTAGAGTACGCGGAAACAATGCTCGGCCCGCCGGTCGGCAACAGTGCCCCCAGCGCCATGCCAATCACAAAATGCAACATCCCCCCCCCAATCGGAGAGGCCGCGGGAGCAGCGGACCAGCCGACCTATCCCGCGGCCTCCATGTCCATGCAGTTTTAATTCATATTCGCAATAGCCCTATCTGAAAACGCGCGCTCGACCAGGCCGTTCAGTGTCGCGATCGAAATCGAAATCGAAATCGGGATCGCTCCCTGTTCTGGTTGGCACCCGGCCCTCATGGACCGCTCAAGCTTTGCTGCCGCGTTTTTTGTCAGCACCGCGACAATACGGTTGCACTACCCGGTTTCTCGTGTCGGAATCCCATCCCGCGTCTTTTCGATACCGAGACCGATAGCGACCCCGACCCCGATCTTGCTTCGCCAT
>CALLYA010000543.1 GCA_937875495.1 uncultured Verrucomicrobiota bacterium | reverse complement strand
CGCCACCGCGTCCTCTGCGGGAGTCTCCGGATCCGGATGGGAAAGCGGTAATCTTATCGGACGACCGCTAGGATTATTTGGGGGTGAGTCCGAGCGATGCCGCTGCTGACTCGACTGGCGTGATATGGATTGATGCGCCGTCGTTGGTTGGCAGTTGCAGGTCGATGATGGTGGCGTGGGTGACCGCCTGAGTACGAATGCCGACCTTGGTTGGCGAGCTGGAATCGGGATCGTGCTGGTAGAGGGTAGCCAGGTAAGTGGTATCCGGCTCGAGGAAGTCGAGGGTGAGCCGGCATTCGCGTTCGGTTTCTGCATTGAAGGCGCCGACGTACCAGGTCTGACCGCGCCTGCGGGCGATCACGGCATATTCACCGATCTCGCCGTGGAGCACGTGGGTATCATCCCAAACGGTGGGCAGTTGTTGAATGAGTGCGAGCTCGTCGGTTTCGGGAACAGCGGCCGGCCGATCGTACCAGAACAGGAACTGCCACGGGCTGAAGATGCAGATGGCCTTGGCCAATTGAGCGGCGTGAGTACCGTTTCGGGTGACGCGTGGATCGGTCCAGCAGAAGGTGTTGTCGGCGGGGCCGGCGATCATCCGGGTGAACAGGTTATGCAGGGTATGCGCGTGAGTCGGCTGGCTCTCATCGCCGCCGATGCCTTCGACGGTCATGAGATTGGGGTAGGTCCGTGAAAAGCCGGTCGGCCGGTATTCGTCGTGGACGTCGACCATGAGTTGATACTGTGCGCATTTCGCGATGGCGTCGTGCAGCCAGCGGGTCCATTGCTGACTACCGACCTGAACGAAGCCGAACTTGATCCCGGCAACGCCCCAATCGCGATAGAGCGGCAGGAGTTGATCGAGCTGCTGTTCGAGGGCCCGGCGGTTGACGTAGAGGATGACACCGATGTTGCGCTGCTTGGCGTAGGCGATGACGGCGTGAAGGTCGAGCGGACCGGCACTGCGCTGAGGGTCGAGCGTGACGGTGGTGGCGTCTGAGTTCGGATCGCCTTCTGGTCCGTACCAGCCGGCATCGAACTCGACGTATTGCAGTCCATGTTTTGCGGCGAAATCGACGCAGGCGAGTCCACCGGCGGTGGTCAGGGTCACCTCTCTGATGACCTTGCCGGGCCTGATCCAGGAGGTATCTGCGATGGCGCAAGCGGGATTGAGATTGAGGATGATATCGTTGTTTTCGAGGAGCTCGCCGGGGCTGTTGCCGACCATGACCACTCGCCACGGCGTTGCGGCGGGGGTGGTGAGTGTTACATCGCCGTGGAGCTGGCTGACGATGGCGTTAGGGGCGGTCTCTGCTGGGGCGAGGCGCATGCGTGCGTAATCGACCAAAGCGGCTTCCGCGATGGCGGCGAAGGTGGTTTCATTGATCTGGATGACGAGTGGGCGCTCGCAACCGGGGCGCAGTTCGCTGATGGGGACATCCTGGTAGGTGCCCTGGCCGGAATAGGCGGCCCAGGCTGTGTGATTGCCGGTGAAGCGGAACTCGGAGGATTCCGTTGTGATATGGAGCTCTTGGAGATGGGGCTGTTGCGGGAACCGGTATTGGAAGGCGATACCGGTATCGTATGCGCGAACGACCAGCTGCATCTGGAGATGCGGCGGCTGTTGGCGCTCGAGCGTGAGAACGGCCTGGTGGTAGTGGTCCCGGATCTCCGCACGCTCGTGGCAGACGGGGCGCCAGGTCTGATCCGATTGCGAGTGGGTGACGGCTGAAACCGCGAGGTCGGGGCCGATCTGTTGACCATTGAGTTCCAGGCCGAGGGGGGAGGGCGCGAGGATGGTGGTATTGCCTGCAGTCACGCTGATGAAGAGTCCGAGCTTATCGTCGACACCGACGGCTGCCCGGAGGTTCCCTGCCGGAGCGATGACAGAGACGGTTTCGGCGGCGGCCTGCTGCCGAGCAGGGAGGGCGGTCAACAGGAGTGATGCGAGGATTGCGGCGGAGCGAAGCTGCATGTTGATCACCGGCGGTGAGTGGTTCATGTGGCGGCGACGAGGTCGGTATCGAAGACCCGGACCTTGGCCCAGGACTCTTTATTCCGGTCGATGAATTCGAGATGGCGCGGGTGTGTCTGGTACCGATCGTGGTCGGCCCGGGATTCAAAGACGATGTGCAGGGCCACGTCGAAATCGGTCTGATTGACGGGACGCTGGAGGTCTTCTGTGCGCGTGCCGACGCCGAAAAAGGCGACGCCGTCGTGATCGCTCAGGAACTGGTGGCAGGCGCTGACGAGTTGCTGAATGGCTTCAGGGGTTTGGGACTCGAGTGTGAAGTAGACGATATGTGCAAGCATAGCGGGCATGTTCCCTTGTTCGATGCGTGTCAGGTCCACGGAGCCATCGGTGAAGATAGCAATGGGTATCGTTGGAACGATACAGATGGGTTGGTGTGTGCGGTTATTGGGGGATGGGTTCGGGGTTACTCTTCAAAATCCGCGGGGCGCAGGAGGATGGTTTCGCCGGGGGCGGTTTTTTCGAAGCTGATGGTCTGTCCGCGGTAGCGCAGTGTGGCCGGCCGGCCTGACTCCGAGCGCAGCTGTGCGGCCACGAGGTTGCCCTCTTTCCAGCGGATATCGATCTCGAACCCGCCGCGCGCGCGGAGTCCCTTGACCTGACCGGTTGTCCATTGCTGTGGGAGGGCGGGAAGGAGATGGATCTCGCCGGTGTGCGACTGGAGCAGCATTTCGGCGAGTCCGGCGGTGGCACCGAAGTTCCCGTCGATTTGGAATGGCGGGTGATTATCGAAGAGGTTGGGCAGGGTGGAGCGTTGCAGGAGTGCGTGCAAGTGTTTGTATGCCTGGTCACCGTCTTCGAAGCGGGCGAAGAAATTGACGATCCACGCACGGCTCCAGCCAGTGCCGCCTCCGCCGTTGGCGAGCCTGTGGTCGAGGCTTTTGCGCGTTGCAGCGGCGAGTTCCGGTGTGCCGCGCGGGGTGATTTGGTCGCCGGGGTGGAGGCCGAACAGATGGGACATATGCCGGTGCCCGGGCTCCGGCTCATCGTAGTCCTCGACCCATTCCTGGAGGCGGCCGTCCCTGGGGCTGATTTGCAGGGGTGCGAGGTTGGCAAGTGCCTCTGTGATTTCCTGGTGGAGCTCGGGCTCGAACGGTGAGGAGTCCTGCTGCAGCGCCTCGATCGCCTGGAGGCAGTTATGGAGCAGGTCATGCACGATCATGAGGTCCATGGTCGCGGCGTAGGTGAACATGGAGGTCGAGCCATCCGGTTTGCGGAAGCGATTCTCGGGGGAGTGTGACGGGGCGGTGACCCATTTGCCTGCGACGGGAGTATCGGCGGGCGCCTCGACGAGGAAGTCGAGGATGAACCGGGCGGCACCGCGCATGAGCGGCCAGGCTTCGTTCTTGAGAAAGGCGGTATCGCCGCTGAAGAGGTAATGCTCCCAGGGATGTTGCGCGAACCAAGCCGATGCCATCGGCCATACACCCCAGACGCCGTCGACGGGCGCTGCGCCGCGCCACAGGTCGGCGTTGTGATGAACAACCCAGCCTCGCGCGTTGTAATGCTTGCGTGCGACCTCGGCACCGGTGACGGAGAGGTCGCGCAGCAGGTCGAAGAGCGGCTCATGGCATTCGGCAAGGTTGCAGACCTCTGCGGGCCAGTAATTCATTTCGGTGTTGATATTGACGGTCCATTTGCTGCCCCAGGCTGGCACGAGGTCCTTGTTCCAGATGCCCTGGAGATTGGCCGGCTGGGTCCCGGGCCGGCTGCTGCTGAGGAGCAGGTAGCGTCCGTACTGGAAGTAGAGCGCGCAGAGGGCGGAGTCGTGTTCACCCCTTTGAACGGCCTGCAGCCGCTGATCGGTGGGGCTCATGCCCTTGGCCTCATCGCCGAGGTCGAGGTCGACGCGCCCCATGAATGCCTGCATATCCTCGATATGGCGTTGGAGGAGTTCCGGGTAGGGTTTTGAGGCGGCGCTGTCGACGGCTTCACGCCACCGGGGTTCGGGGTCACCGCTGATATCCTGGTAGTTGTTGAAGCTGGTGGCGGCTGAGAAGAGGATGACCGCTTCATTGGCGTTGACGACGCGCAGGCGGTTGTCCTCCGGGGTGATGGTCCCCCCTGCGGGGAGCGCGATGTGGAGTCCGCCTTGGAAGCGGATGCCCTCGCCTTGAACCGCGCCCATGAGTGAGCGTGGGCGGCCGTCGCCGACCCACTGGCCGCTGAGCAGGATGCGGTTATTGCCTTCGATGGAGACGGAGTGCGGATGTGGGCTGGCGAGTTCTGTTTGGAACTCAAGCGGCCCGGGCGTGGACTTGAGGTGGACGACCATGACCTGATCGGGCTCGGAGATGAAGGTGGTACGTTCGACGAGGCTGGAGCCGATTCGGTATTGGGTATGTGCGAGGCCGGATTGGACATTGAGTTCGCGCCGGTAGTCACGCACTTCGGGGTCATCTGCGAAGGTGAGTACGAGATCGCCGAGCGGTTGGTAGGCCTGTTGATAGATGGGTTTCCCCATCAGCTCTTCATCGGCGAGGCGGGTAGCGGCCTGTTCGTTGCCGGCGAAGAGAAGGTTTCGGACCTCATCCAGGTGATCGGCGGCTCCGTCGACGGCGTAGCTGTGTGGTTTGCCGGACCAGAGAGTATCCTCATTGAGTTGGAAGAGTGCTTGATCGACGCCGCCGAAGACCATCGCCCCGAGGCGGCCGTTCCCGAGGGGGAGCGCCTCATTCCAGTTTCGGGCGGGCTGCCGGTACCAGAGGGTGGATTTTGGGCTCTCGGGCGGGTCGGCCTGACCGAGGAGCATGGGCGGGTGTTTGAGCTTGAGTTGCCCTGGTGCGGAGCTGACGAAGGCTGCCTTCCCCTCGCGGGTAAAGTCCCATTGCGCGACGCAGCCGGGCAGAGCGATTTCCTGACCGGCGGGGGTGTCAGCGAGTTGTGCGATCTCCTCGGGGGTGAGTGCGCGGCTGTAGACACCTACGCGGCGGATATTCCCGCGGAAGCGGTTTTCGCCTTGGGAATCGGCGCCGATGCGGAGCGGGAGTGCATTGGGCTGGATGGCGGCCATGCCGGGGCGGCCAGCATCCGCCGCGAGGGTGCCGTTGACGTAGATGCGATAGACGCCCTCGGCGGCGCTGAAGCTGCCGGCGACGTGAGTCCACTGATCGGGCGGCAGGACATCGGGTGCGCTGAGCTGCCCTTCTGCGAGCAGGAAGCGGATTGAGTTGCCGGGGTGTGTATCGAGCATGTACCCGGTCTGTGCGCCTGCCTGGGTCTTATCGATGATGCGCGCGCCACCGCTGGGGAGCCGTTTGGGCCTGACCCAGGCCTCCAGCGTGACAGCGTCTTGGAGTTGGAGTTCAGGGTTGGAGCGTACCTCGTGGATGTAGGCGTTGGGGTCGAGGGCGAGCCCGTCTGAGGCTGCGGATGCGTGGAGTCCGCTGGAGAGTAGGAATGCGAAGCAGAGTGCCGGAATTGGTTTGTACATGAGCAGCCTCCTGACGGCGATCGGGTTGGAGATGGTTGAGGTGGAAGAGAGCAAGCCGTTATTGGCCTGGGTTATGCGTGGGTTTTGATCGGAGGATACCGAGGGCATGGCGAATCCGCACCTGTTTTGTAAGCACTGGCGCATTTTGGTAAGGGATTTCGCGAATGCCCGGGGTATGGTGGTGCGAATTCAGGCTGCCCTCCCCATCCGGAACCGGAGAGCCTCGCGCAGAGGCGCAGAGGCGCAGAGGCGTTTTCGAATTGGCTGGAGGTCGTCTGAAAAGGTGAGCGGTTTCCCAAGCTGCCCTCCCCATCCGGATTTGGGGAGCCTCCCGCGGAGGGCGCGGAGGACGCGGAGGCGTTTTCGACCTGGCCATGGGGATGGGGGAGGGCCAAGACCATGATCGATGCATTCTTGGGGAGGCTTTTTGGGGAAATCCGTTTTCTGCAGGGCAAGTCAGTTGCAGAAAACAGCACAGATGTAGCTGCATCCTCCCCTCCCAATAAACCTCAGCGCCTCAGCGCCTCTGCGCGAGACCTCCCCATCCGGATCCGGCGGGCGTAGGCTAGGCCTGCGCGGGTTGGGTTCGGTTTCGGGGGGTGCTCGACATTTTGATTAACCCGGGTGTGGGGACGGGGTATGATGGCCGGGCTAAGGGCTGTGTGAATGGAAAGCGTGAGGGGTCTTCATGAACAGGATGAAACGGACACTTTTGGGCGTGGGCGGCTGGCTCGGGATGGTGCTGGTGATATCCGCGGCTTGGGGGCAGGCGCCGCGTGAGTTACGGGACGGGTTTCGCAATCCGCCGGATGCGACGAAGCCATGGGTCTACTGGTATTGGATCAGCGACAACATCAGCAAGGAAGGGATCACGCGTGATCTGGAGTCGATGCAGCGGATCGGGATCGGCGAGGCATTGATCGGCAACATTTACTTGGACGATGTGGAGATCGGCGATGTGAAGGCGCTGACCGACGAGTGGTGGGGGATGGTGGCGCATGCGATTCGCGAGGGCGGTCGGCTCGGGGTGGACATTGGGATGTTCAACTGCCCCGGCTGGAGTCAGTCGGGGGGACCGTGGATCAAGCCGGAGCAATCGATGCGGTACCTGGTCTCCACGGAGGTACGCGTGGCTGGTCCCTCACGCTTTGACGACCTGATTGGGGCGCCTGCGGAGGAGTTTCAGGACGTGGCGCTGCTGGCGTTTCCCGCGCCGCCTGCGGACGCGGCCACGGTGGCAGCGCTGGAGCCGGCGGTGGGTGTTGAGCCTGTGTTAGCGGATGCAGCGCGGCTGTTCGACAAGCGGTTTGACCGTGCGGTGATGTTCCCGGAGGGCGTGGGCAGGGTGGTCATTGATGTGGAGACGGCGTCTGCCTTCACCGCGCGCAGCCTGATCCTGAACCTGTCGGAAACGGCGTTTGCGTGCAATTGTGTCTTACAGGCGGCGGACGGCGCCGGTGGATACCGGACGATTCGCGAGTTTCGCGTGGACCGTTCGAACACGTCGATCAACGTAGGTTTTATGCCGCATGCGCCGGTGGCGGTGAGCTTCCCGGTGGAGCATGCGCGAAAGTACCGTCTGATCGTGGAGGGTATATCTGGTCGGGCGGGCTTCACTGAGATCGAGCTCCTGACGGCGCCGCGGCTGGACCGATTTATGGAGAAGCAGCTGGCGAAGATGCACCCGACGCCACTGCCGATGTGGGACACCTATTTATGGGACCTTCAGCCGGCGTTGGATGATGCTGGGCTGGCGATGCAGGTGGAGGCTGTGCTGGATCTTACTGGTGAGCTGGATACTGACGGAAGGCTGGAGTGGGAGGTGCCGCAGGGGGAGTGGGTGATCCTGCGCATGGGCATGTCGCCGACGGGGACCAAGAACGCGCCGGCCTCGCCTGAGGGGCAGGGGTTGGAAGTGGACAAGATGAACCGGGCGGCGGCGCGAGCTCATTTCGATGCGTATATTGGTGAGCTGTTGCGGCGAATGCCGGCGGAGGATCGGCGCGCGTTTAAGCATGTGGTTGCAGACAGTTATGAGATGGGGTCTCAGAACTGGACGGACGGTTTTGACGCGCGTTTCCGGGCGCAATTCGGGTATGACCCGACCCCGTGGCTGCCGGTATTGACCGGCCGGATTGTGGAGAGCGCGGACGCGTCGGAGCGTTTTCTTTGGGACATGCGCCGAATGGTGGCCGACGGGGTTGCTTACGACTATGTCGGTGGACTGCGTGAGATCAGCAACGAGCATGGGCTGAAGCTCTGGCTGGAGAACTACGGGCACTGGGGCTTTCCAGCGGAGTTTCTGCAGTACGGGGGCCAAGCGGATCAGGTCAGCGGCGAGTTCTGGGCCACGGGCGATCTTGGCAGCATCGAGTTACGCGCGGCGGCATCGGCGGCGCATGTCTATGGCAAGCCGATCGTATCGGCGGAGGCGTTCACCAGTGGCCAGCGGTTTGAGAGCACGCCTTGGTCATTGAAGCCGCGTGGGGATTGGGCATTGACGGAGGGGATCAACCACTGGGTAATGCATGTGTACATCCACCAGCCCTGGGAGGATCGGTTGCCCGGGGTGAACGCTTGGTTCAGCACGGAGTTCAACCGGCACAACACATGGTTCGAGCAGACGCGTGAGTGGATCGATTACTACCGCCGTTGTCACTACCTCTTGCAGCAGGGCGCGCATGTCGCTGACGTGGCCTATTTCATTGGGGACGACACGCCGAAAATGACGGGTGTGCGCGAGCCTGAACTGCCGGATGGATATGATTATGACTATATCAACGGCGAGGTGATTAGGGAGCGGTTGGAGGTCCGGGACGGCAGGTTTGTGCTCCCCGATGGGAAGAGCTACCGGGTGCTGGTACTGCCTCAGCTACGCACGATGCGGCCGGAGGTGCTTCAACGGATCGTCGAATTGGTCCGTGCGGGTGGCGTTGTGTTGGGTCCGCGACCGGAGCAATCCCCGAGCCTGGCGGATTGGCCGGCGGCGGACGCGCAGGTACGGGATTCTGCGGCGGAGTTGTGGGGCGATTGTGATGGTTTGGATGTGACCCAGCGCCGGTTCGGAGAGGGTATGCTGTTCAACGGCGTCTCGCTGGAGACGGTATTCGCGGCGATCGGCCTGGTGCCGGATGTCGACGAGTGCCCGGGCGATACGGTGTTATGGACGCACCGCACCACGGGCGAGGCGGAGATCTATTTTGTCACGAATCAGAGTTCGCAGCCGGTTTCGCTGGCGCCGCTGTTTCGGGGTCCCGGTTTGGTCCCGGAGCTTTGGGATCCGGAGCGGAATCAGATCCGCCGGCCCGGACTCTTTGCGCCGCTGGCGCAAGGGGTGCGTGTTCCGATCGAGTTGGAGCCGTATGGTTCCACTTTCGTGGTGCTCGGACGTGGGCGTGCGCGCGAGGCGGTGTCGCGGATCCTCAAGGATGGTGAGGTGATCGGCAGCACAGAGCCGAAGGTTCGCGCGTTGGAAGCGGGCGACGACGAGGTCGCGCCGGGGAATTTCGTTTTGGCGGGGTGGGTCTTGCCGCAGGTGGAGATCGGGCTGCCGGGCGAGGTAGCGAAAGGTGTTTTCCTGGGTGAATCGCGCAATGACGTCATTGATCCGACGCACGGCGATTCGATTGTGGCCGGGGGCGGGCATGCCGGTGCGGGGCTTGCTGTAGGACGCAACGGTGTGGTGGTGTATGAGCATGGCGCGAACCACTTTGCGCCGGTGCTCGTGCATCGGGCGCCGCTGACCGAGTGGACGCATCTCGCGCTGGTCTACCGAGCTGGCCGGCCGGTGCTGTATGTGAACGGCGAACTGGCGCGCGAGGGCGTTTCCAGCGGATTCACGGTGCATCCCGGGCGGGTGGCGGGCAGCGGGTTCAAGGGCGGCTGTTCCGATTTCCTTCAAAAGGATGGTGTGCTGGCGCGGGCTGACCTGGAGCGGTGGCTGGCGGCCGGTCCGCCGAAGGTGTTGAAGTCGGTATTGCCGGTGATAGCCCTGGAGCGGCGCGGGCGCGAAGGCGGGGTCGAGGCCGTGGTTTCCGAGGCCGGCCGGTATGAGTTGCAATGGACAGACGGCGGATCCGCCGCGTTCGAGGCGACTGAATTACCGGCGGCAGTGGCGCTGGCGGGGCCGTGGAGGGTCCGCTTCCGCGACGGTCGTGGCGCGCCGGATGTGATTGAGCTGCCTGTCTTGCAATCGCTGACCGAGTGGCCGCTGGAGGCGGTGCGGTATTACTCGGGGACGGCGGTCTATGAGCGGAGCTTCGAGATGTCGCCTGAGCGGTTGGATTCATCGCTGCGGTACTATTTAGCCCTGGGCGAAGTCGCCTCGATCGCGGAGGTGCGGGTGAACGGGGTGGAGCTGGGTGTCTATTGGAAGCCGCCGTATGTTGTGGAGCTGACGGATATACTTGTCCCCGGCGACAACCGGCTGGAGGTGTCGGTGACGAGCACCTGGCGGAACCGGTTGATCGGCGATGCCAAGCATCCGGCGGGGCTTCCCGGTGCGGAGGGCGCGTCGTTTCAGACGTACCTGACGGCCGATATCGGCATCTCACCGAACGAGACGCCTGCTCCCTATGGCCTATTGGGTCCTGTGACGCTGCAGGGTGCGCGGGTGATCCCGGTGCCTCGGCCGTAGGCCGGGGAAGGACTGAGAGGGGAATGCAACCACGAGGGCGCGCGGGCAACGGTGGTGCGCCGCGCCTGGATGGGGAGGACTCCCGCAGAGATCGCAGAGATCGCAGAGGGCGCAGAGGGGTATTGTGAGGGGGGATGCAGAATCGTCAGAGCTGATTTCTGCCACTTGGTCAGCAGAAAACGAATTTCCCCCCCCAAAAAAAAAGCATGGATCAGGGGCATGGCCCTTACCCACCCCGCTGGCCAAGTCGAAAACGCCACCGCGTCCTCTGCGGGAGGCTCTCCGGATCCGGGCTAGAGGTCATCCGAAAAACCCCTTTGGGTCAGAACGAAAGGTCGCTGGGGCCGGATGGGGAGGACTTCCGCAGAGATCGCAGAGGGCGCAGAGGGGTATTGTGAGGGGGGGATGCAGAATCGTCAGAGCTGATTTCTGCTACTTGGTCCGCAGAAAACAAATTTCCCCCCCAAAAAAAGCATGGATCAGGGGCATAGCCCTTACCCACCCCGATGGCCAAGTCGAAAACGCCACCGCGTCCTCTGCGGGAGGCTCTCCGGATCCGGGCTAGAGGTCATCCGAAAAACCCCTTTGGGTCAGAACGAAAGGTTTTGCTGGGGCCGGATGGGGAGGACTCCCGCAGAGATCGCAGAGGGCGCAGAGGGGTATTGTGAGGGGGGGGATGCAGAATCGTCAGAGCTGATTTCTGCCACTTGGTCCGCAGAAAACGAATTTCCCCCCCAAAAAAAAAGCATGGATCAGGGGCATGGCCCTTACCCACCCCGCTGGCCAAGTCGAAAACGCCACCGCGTCCTCTGCGGGAGGCTCTCCGAATCCGGGCTAGCGGTTGGGAATGGTGAATTGGTAGTGCCCGGAGCCGAGCTGCAGGATGGATTGGGTGTGGTCGGACGCCAGGACGCGGACCCCGGTTGCTTCAGTTGCGGGGCGGTTCTGTTCGAGGATGGAGTCGGGTTCGGGGACGGGCAGGCTCAAGCGCGCGGTGGCCTGGACGGGGATTTGGATATCGAGCTCGATCCCTGCGGCGGAGCGTTTCCAATTGCATTGAACGCGGCCGCGGATGGAATCGTAGTGGCACTCGACCCACTCGAGGTCGTCGGGGAACTGTGGCTGGAGGGAGATCTGGTCGAAGCCGACGGCCTCGGGGGCGGGCTGGATGCCACCGAGCCAGTTGAAGAACCACTGGCTGACGGACCCGAACATGGGGTGATTGTGTGAGTAGGTATTGTCGCTGAATGCCCAATGTTCCCAGAGTGTGGTCGCACCGTTCTCGAGCATGAATCCCCAGCCTGGGAAATCGCGGTTGGTGACGATGCTGTATGCGAGCTCGGTCTGATCTCTGCGGGAGAGTTCTTGCAGGACGTACTGAGTGCCGAAGATCCCGGTGGATAGGTGGCCGCCTCGGTTCTCGGTGATGTCGTGGATCAGGTGATTGAGGGCGATGGCTTGCAGGTCCGGGGCGAGCATGCCGAGGTGGAGTGCGAAGGCGTAGACGGCCTGGGTTTCGGGTGTGATGCGTCCGGTTTGCGGATCGACGAACTCACGATTCCATGCCTCTGCGATGGAATGCGCGAGTGCGAGGAAGCGTGACTGGTCCTCCTGGCGGTCGAGGATATCGGCCAGGCCGGCCAGGATCAGGGCGCTCTTGTGATAGAGCGGTGTGACCAGGGGGGGGGCAGGTGTGGGGACAAGGCTCTCGTGATCGCTGAGTCCGTCCTGGACGATATGGTCGGGGTATAGCCCTGTGACGCGGTCGAGCCATTTGCGGGCGGTCGCGTACTGCTCCTCGATCAGCTGCTGATCGCCGTAGTACTGATAGAGCTTCTGTTGCAGGAACGGGTGGACCATGGCCCAACCGACGCCGCAGTATTGGATGCCGACGAAGGGCGCGGTATCGGTGAGCATACCGTCGTCTCGCGCGGCGTCCTGCCAGTCGATGGTGGCCTTGCGGTAGAAGGCGGCCATGTCGTAGTTCAGCATGAATGCGTCACATGTGGTGACCATATCTCCGCCGTAGCCGAAGCGTTCACGGTGTGGGCAATCGGACTGTACGCCGAAGATATTGCTGAGGAAGGTCCACCCGCAGATTTCCTGGATACGGTTGAGGGTGGGGTTGGAGGTTTGGAAGTGGCCTACGGGGGCCACGTCGCTGTTCATGCGGAGTCCGACAATGGCGTCGAGCGCCGGCGGCTCCGGCAGGCCGGTCACCTCGACATAGCGGAATGCGTGAAAGGTGAAGTGTGGCTGATAGGTTTCGGTTGATGTGCCCTTGGCGATGTAGGAATCGCCCTGCCATGCGGAGGCAGGGTAGACCGGATCCCAGACGCCGAGCTCTTTACCGGTCGCGTCTTTTTGGGGTTCGCCTTTGATCTGTCCGCAAGCGGAGGTTTGCGGGTTGAGGCGGCCGTCGGGGTGGAGCAGTTCGCCGTAGCGCAGGTTGAGCTGGGTACCCGCGGGGGCCTGAAGCGTGAAGCGGACGGAGCCGGCGAAGTTCTGGCCGAAGTCGTAGATGAAGACGCCGGGTTCAGGCTCGGTGAGACTGGTGGGCGTCACTTGCCTGGTGATTCTGATCGGTGGCATCGGCTGTGCGACCAGGGCGCCGATGGGCTCTTGTGCGGGGGCGGCGTGTTGCCATTGTGCGTCGTCGAAATCGGGCTGGTCCCAGCCAGTGATTTCGCGGCGGACGTCGTAGACCTCGCCGAGGTAGATACTGTTTCGGAGGAGCGGTCCGGGGGCGACTTTCCAGGAGGGGTTGGAGGCGACGGTCTGATGGGAGCCATCGGCGAGTTCGATCTCGAGCTGCGCGATGAGCCGTGGGCGTCCGGTGGTGAGCCATTCCCGGATATTCCGGGAACCCCACATGCGCAGGGGCAAGGGGTTGTACCAGCCGTTGCCGAGCGTGACGGCGAGGCAATGGTTTGGACCTTGGGCACTGTTGAGCAGCTCGGTCACGTCATAGGTGCTGTAGAACACGCGCTTGGAGTAATCGGTCCAAATGGGATCCAGGCATGGATCGCCGACGGGCGAGCCGTTGATGCGCGCGTCGTAGTAGCCGAGTCCGGAGATATGGAGGCGGGCCTTTCGCGCGGGCCGTTCGAGTTGGAAGTTGGTACGGAAGAGGGGTGCGGGGTCGGGTGTGAAGAAGTCGGCATCTTCGGCGGGGTTGCTTTTGCCGTCATTGATCCAGACGGCCTTCCAGTTGGCGGCGTCGAGGAGTCCCATCTCCCAGGAGGCCACCGCGCTCCATGGCGAGGCTGGCGCGTCGGCGGGAGCGACTGGCCAGACACGAACCTTCCAGTAGCAGGTTTGCCCGGGTTCGAGGGGCAGGCCGTTGTATTGGATCTGGATCGATTGTTTGGACCCGACCCGGCCGGTATCCCAGAGATCGCCGGTACCGGCGCTGAGGAGTTCGGGTGTGGAGGCGACGAGCAGGTGGTACGCGCCTTGTGCCTGATTGCGCTGAGTGGCTTCGAGCTTCCAGCTGAGGCGTGGGCTGGGAGCATCGATCCCGATCGGGTTGTGCCTGTATTCACAGGTCAGATCGACGGGTGAGAGGGCGAAGGCGGTCCAGGGGTGGCAGAGGCTGAGGAGCAGAAGGATGAGTGGGATGGTTTTCATGGGCTGATGTCTGGTGGGGGCTGATGGGTTCTGGTCGAAGTGCGGCCATGCTATCACGCAGTCGAACTGGGAGGCAAGGGAACCACAATGGGATGGGGAGGACTCTCGCAGAGGCGCGGAGGCGCAGAGGGCGGGGAATAGGGGG
>CALLYA010000542.1 GCA_937875495.1 uncultured Verrucomicrobiota bacterium | reverse complement strand
GTTGTGTCAACACCGCAATAATACGGTTGCGGTACCCGGTTTCTCATGTCCGAATTTCCTCACGCGTTCTTTCGATACCGAGACCGATAGCGACCCCGACCCCGATCTTGTTTCTCCAGTGGCCTTTTCGGACGGGCTCTAGCTCGATCCGCGCAACCCTCCGCCCTCAGACGTCGAACCCAACCCCATTTCGAAAAGTCTCCAGTCGGGCCCCGGCCGAATTCATTCGCCTACCCTGAAGAACTGAACCTGCGCCTCCCCCAGAGGAACGCTGAATTCAAACGGCGCGGTGCCTTGTTGCAACGGAATCCATTCCTCGAGGTCCGTGCTGCTATACACCCGATAGGGGTAGCCCTCCACTCCATCCACCCGAAACAGAAATTGCCCCTCCTCCACCCATGGTTGCGAAACGGATAGCGATCGAACCTTGCTCTCCGGACTGTTGTCGTAACCGAGCGGCAGCGAAATGTTCCACAGCCGGTCACGAGAATCGAAGTAGGAGTAAAGCTGCGCAAAAAGCAGCGGATCGCCCTCAACCTCGATGTCCGTCATGTCCGTCGGATCCTGGAGCAAGCCCAGAAACGCCGCCTTCGATAAGGTATAGGTGGTCGCTGCCGCTTCATCCGGCTTGTTCGACCAGAAATGAAGCACCCCGTTTTTGACCAACACATACAGATCGCTTTCCGAGGGCGGCAGGTCAGGGTCACTGAAACGAAACCGCATCGAGAGCTCCAAATGCTCCGCTTCCTTCCCCTTGAGCAGCGTGCTGAAATAGTCAAACAATAGCGTGGGCGGCATCCCCATCACCGACGAGTTCGAGAAACCGCCACCCCAGATCGGACCGATCGTCCCGTTGCGCAGCTCCTCCGCAGCACTCAAAAAGATGTTGCGCCAGGTCCCCGATTCAAACGAATACCCCAATTGCTCAAACGCATCGGCCTGTAAGTTCTTGGCGATTTGGTTGTCCGGATTGGCGAAGACCACATGCTTCATCACCTCAGCCACCCAGCGGTAATCCCCCTCTGCATAGCTCTGGCTCGCCTTGGAAATCACCGCATCCTCCCCACCCATAAAGGCCACATACTTCGCCGCGGCCTCCTCCTCCGGATACTTGAAATAGTTGGCGGGATTGCCGTCCCACCACCCGACATACCGCTGAACCACCGCCTTGACGTTGTGGTTGAGCGTCCCATAATACCCACGATTGTAAAACTTGCGGGCTATGGCCGTCGGCAGCTCGAAAGCCTCGGCGATCTCCTCCATGTTCATGCCTCGGTTCAGCATCCGAATCACCTGGTCGTTCAGGAAACGATACATGTCGCGCTGATCCTCAAGCATCTGCAGGCACCGCGCACGCCCCCAGACCGGCCAGTGGTGCACCCCGATCAAGACCTCCATCCTGGAGCCGAATAGGTCGATCGCCTCATCGATATAGTAGGCGAACGCCTTGGGATCACGCACCTTGGCCCCACGCGAGGTCAGCAGGTTGTGCATCGTGTGCGACACATTCTCACCAGGACAGAACGCCCCGTAGTCCGGAAAGAAAATGTGCATCTCTGCAGGCGCTTCCGTCCCCGGTGCGAGCTGGAATACAACCTCCAGCCCATCGATCCAGACGCTCCCATTTTCAGCGACCTCCACCGTAGGCATATAGAGCTGGTTGCCCCCGAAACCGGTCGTCTTGCCAAGACCCGAGCCGACATGCCCCCTCTCGTTTCTCGGCAGATAGCTCCCATACATGTAGTCCGCCCTGCGCACCATCGAATTGCCAAGATAGAGGTTCTCCGACAGCGCCTCGTCATAAAACCCACTCGGGGCATAATAGACGATCGCACCCTCGGCAGCACCCTCTCCCGATGCAATGCCCTTGCCCTCAACCGTAAGGATCCCGCCCACGCCCCCGAAATGGTCGATGTGGCTGTGCGTGCTGATAATGGCCACGACCGGATCGGTCGATACGTGCGCCTTGAACAGGGCCAGTCCCGCACGCGCCGATTCCTTGGTTGTCAGGGGATCGATCACGATCCAGCCATGATCCGTCTTGATGAAACTCATCGTGGCGAGATCGAAACTCCGAACCTGATAGATCACTCCCGGGACCACCTCAAAAAGACCATTGAAGTTGTTCAACCGCTCCTGGCGCCAAAGACTCGGGTTCACGCTCGCAGGGGCTTCCGGACTCTCCATGAAGCCGAAATACTCCTCCATGCTCCAGGCGGGATACCCAAGCGCGTCCAGCTGCGGATTGTCATTGGGAATAACCCGCGGGGATTCCAACCCGGCAATGAACCCACGCTGCGCATCCTCGAAGTCCTGCATGTCTTCAAAGTCGAGAAGCCCATAATACTCGGCATTCTTGTTGATCGTATGCGAGGTTGCGGGTTTGGGCAGTATCTGTGCCTGTGCCCCCTGCCCTCCCAACCAGGCCGCAATCAATGCGCCGACGATCAAGAATCTCGTCCCCTTTCCAGGGCACAACAACAATGCGGTTCCACTCATTCTCGCCTCCTCCACTGCCCAACCCGCGGCAGAATTGCCCCCGCCATGCAACCATGCCCGACCAGTAGCGCCGTGTGATGATCCTTATCGCAATTCAAACGGCCCAAAGCAATCGAGAAATCTTCCTAAACCGATCGAATCAAACCGGTATCACTATAGGCGTGACGGGAGCCTGTCCGAAAAGGGGCGATCCTTCACGCGTCGCCTCCAGGCAATGGTTGCCGATCAGTCGGACCATTGTCGAAATCGAAATCGAGGAAATCGAGGAAATCGATACCTGTTCTGTTTGGCGCCTTGCCTTCTGAACACCGCTCAAACCCGGCTGCCGGGCTTTGTCCGAACCGCAAACTTATGGTTGCGCTTCCCGGTTTCTCGTGTCCGAATCCCATCCCGAGTCCTTTCGATACCGAAACCAATAGCGACCCCAAGCTTGCTTCGCCATCTACCCTTTCGGATAGCCCCAAACCATTGACCCTACCCACTCCCATGGCTAGGTCTGAACGCCACCGCGCCCTCTGCGGGAGGCCTCCCCATCCACTTCCTCCAGCATCGACCGCCTACTCCTCTGGCATGGTTTGGCCAATAGCAGCCACACCCTCCTCTGGCCCGATTTCTGAAATCAGCGGGAGCACTGCCCTCGTAACATACTCGGCCTTGATGGTTTCTCCGCTGAGATTCAGATGGCAAAAATCTACGAAGTCCGATTCCCGGATCGCATCGGCAGGCATGCTGATGGTCTTGAGATGGTACCTCTCGGCAATCCCGGCCATTACGACCTCGTCCTTCTCATAGCTGAGTTGAAGCGACTCCGCGTACTTGCCATACGGCCCGGATCGAAGCTTCTCGCCGCGGGAGTACACGAATGGGAAAATCACAGGTATGGCACCATCCTCCAGGATGTTGCGTACCAGCAAATCCAAATTCCGCTCAAACCCTGCTGGCTCGTTCTCTTGCACATATCGGAGGGCGTTCGCAGGAGAGTGCATGGTGATCAAATCGCGGCCCAGCTCCGCTTCGAGGCTGATGTCTGCAAGCCAGTGCGCATAGAACACCTTGATCAGGTTCGAATGCAACAGAACACGCTCGAAAGGACGCGCTGCGAGAGAGGTATTGCGCCAACCATGCGTGAAATGCGTGTACTCAGGGTCGTAATCCGGAAACTGTAGCGCAATACCGTCGTTGCCGCCCATGTGCAACACCACGATATCCGGTTTGAAAAACCGATTCCTGAAGACCCAGTGCGCCAGGAGATCGGCGCTGTTGCCGGCATGCAACCCAGCATTGATGTACTCAACGCGGACGCCTGTCTCCTCCTCCAATTTTCGGGCAGCCTGCGCGATCCAGGTCTTCTCGGGATCAGGGATGTAGGGGAAACTGTTCGTGGTCGACCCCCCGATCGCCATAATCCGAACCACCCCCGGGGTCCGCTCTACCGATACCTCAGGGTTCCGATGCGCGTAGCTGTTGGTCTGCTGAATGTTGAACGTCACCTGGTGCGGCCGGGCCGTGTAGTGCAGGTATGGATGCTGCACATAATTGCCGGTCTTCTTGACCGATTCGTTCCCCTTCAACGAGGCCACCGCTTCACGCCCCGATTGAGGCGTCAGATGCCGATAAAACGAACCGACCACCGCGTCTATACCCACCGCAAAAAGAATTAAAAAGACCAATAGGATCAGTCGGAATAGACATCGCCGACCCAACTTTTTCGGTTTAGCCATGCTATCCTCCTTTCGTCCAGATTATCATCCATGATCGAAGGCATGGGATCAAGCTGCATTTCCGCAATCAGCCGGGGCTGAAACCAACCCGTAACAGGAGGTCGTCCGAATAGGTATCCGCTTTCCCAACCTGCCCTCCCCATTCCCATCCGGAAAGCCTCCCGCAGAGGGCGCGGTGGCGTTTTCGAGCAGGCCATGTTGGTGGGTAGGCCCAATGCAGTGGTCCATTCAAACAATTCTTTGGAGATTGTTCCTACGAACCAAATCAGTTGCAGAAAAAAACTCCGATGTATGCAATCCCCCATCTCTGTCATCATCTGCGCCCTCTGCGAAAGTCTTCCCCATCCGAACCCGGCGACCTTTCGTTGCCGGTCAACGGCCTTTTCAGACAGGCTCGAGAAGGCAAGAAGGGCTGCCGGAATACCGATGGATGGGTGAAACTATTGGTTTTAAAATCGCCTTGATATTTCATTCCGATCAGGCAGGATCCTTATCGGATCCAACCATAAAAAAAAGACCAATGGATTACTCAAAAACAAATCATGAATCCTGAACGAAACAAGGTGGAACCGTTTTGGGGAGACCGCCTGCCCAGGGTACCTATTTAGTTTCTGTCTCAAAAATGGTATATTTTGCACATCAAAGTGGTCACGCCATCAAAAGTGGCACGGAATTATCTGCTAGAGGGTATTTGGGGAACGATATTGGTCTGGTTATCCAATAAATCCCGTTCAAAGTGCGGGAAATGGCCGACATTGGGCAGACTCCACCCAAGGCATTTTAATGGCAGGTATTTTGGGAAAAAAATTTACCTTAGGTTCCAAGAGTGGCCAAGGCAATTTGTTTTAAATTCCATGCAACTACACTGGAATAAACATATCGGGAGAATCCCTCCATATTTTTCCATGTACAACGACTCAATCCTACGCCCCTTTTGAGTCCCGAAATGAGACCTTCAATACCAGCGCGGAACCTGCGCAATTCCCTCTGGACTCTTCGGCTCGAGACCCATGAAAGTTTTTCATGCTTCAACTTTCCTCCGAAAGCCAATTGCTTGACCCCCCGCAACAAAGCTTCAGTGCCATTGTCGTACGTGGCGAATCCGTCATCAACCGAAAAGTGTGTCGGAAACTTCCCTGTAATATTCTTAACCTTATCAAGCGTAGGGACGAAAAGAGTTTTATCCGTCGGATTGCCATTTAGGATTTCGCATGAAAGGATCAAGCTGGATTTGCCTGAAAACAATATGACCTTATGACCGAATTTAGTTTCCCTTCCTCCTTTGGCGATAATATCGGTATGGGGCTCGAAAATTGAGACCACCTTCTCTTTGGCTGGAACAGTCTCTCCATGGAGAATTCTCCGCCTGGCCTGGGAAATCACTTTATCGGTCAAGGACAAAAAATGGGCCAAGGGATTTATGAATGCCTGATTAATACCATGATTTATTCCGAGGCTCTCTGCCTTCAAGGCCTCTAATGTTTTACGGCATTCCTCTGCGATAATTTCCACGTGAGAAATTAGATTTCGATAATGCCCCTCGCGTTGATCGTTCTTCCTGCAATTTTGGATTGCGAAGGCAAGGCCACCAACGACTCGATTCCGGTTGCGAATTCGGCCGATCGCCTCGAAATGGTCGCTCGCACGATGCTGATTCCTGATCAGCACCCGGGCACAATCCTCTAAAAGAAGGGCATCAGTGGGATGGTGGATGTTGCTCTCAACAACCGTGGTATCCGCGCGAATCCATCTGCCGGATTCGATCTTTTCCTTCAATGCGTATTCCACGATCACCTCGTGGATGGAAAGCCAGGTATTCTCCGAAACGGCCTTCACATTACGCTGTAACGATCGAAATCCTGGAACACCACAGGCCATCTGACAAAACGCTCGCATTGGCCAACTGTCTTTTATGAATGATTCCAGACTACGGTAATCCAGGCTGAAAAGCTGCTTGACTAAGGCAACACGAAGGGACTGATCGACAGTCATCCCGGGGCGGCCGCGCCGCTCGTCATTTTTGTCGCGCAACGCAAAGTCCCGGCTCGCGCTTTCCAGAATTTGCGGGTTCTGCTCGAGGATGCTATTGATCATGGATAACAGGATGCTCAGATTTCCTGGATCTCTGCTCATTTCCATTTCAGCGAATGTGATCTGCTCGTCGGATATTTTGCGCATTTTTTTTTGGCCAATCTTGGTTCGAATGTTCTATAATCTCCTTATTATGTTGTTGTTATCAAGGATGACTATAGAGGATTCATCGAAGATTGGCCAATTTTTTTGAGCAAAAAATTATTTTTATTTAACTGCAGCGGAGATAATTGTGAATTTTCGGGCAGAAACTATTTAATCAATCGCCAATCTTCCAACCATACCCTCCAGCTCCACATCCCCCCCTGGCCCCAATGAGCCTCTCTATCGATGGTTCTCCACCTGAGGCCGTCAAGCCGACTTACGACTGCGCCTTCCTATGACCAGGAGGAGCAGCGCGGCACCTATGGCCGAGAAAAGAATAGCCGTAACTACTCAGGTAGCCCCACCATAGCGCTACCACTGAGCGAATTGTAATCTC
>CALLYA010000541.1 GCA_937875495.1 uncultured Verrucomicrobiota bacterium | reverse complement strand
GTCGAAAACGTCACCGCGCCCTCTGCGGGAGGTTTTCCGGATCCGGATGGGGAGGTCATGTTGAGAATGCGGCTACCTTTTCGGACGAGCTCCAGCAATGGTATTTTGCCTCTTGCTACTTATTCTACCAGAATCATTGTCAGATCATTACAGTTGAAGGAATCTGCCTGAAGATTCATTCTTTCCGGCCATCCCTGGCCTTTTCCATGGCTGCTTCCGAGCCTTCACCATCGATATACAATCGTTTCACCTGATCAAACATCATCGAAGACCGTTGATCCTCTTCCACCGCGGACCATCGAACTGCTCTCAATGATATCTCTTCCACATTTCGAGCATAAAACGCCCAGGCCTGAAGCGCCCGGGAATCGACGCCAAGGTTCCCGCCGATCGCTTCTGGATCCATTGCCTTTCCGCCGCCCTGATAGGAAATATCGATCTCGTTGAATGAAACCGATCCGATCGGTTGCTCCACCCAGGATTCGACGGAAACCGCCGCACGGTACACGCCTTTAGCGGTCAGCCGGGAAATGCGAACATCGTCAATCGTGTTTCCAGGACGCTTCAGCCAGATGGTGATCGGCGCAGCCACATTCTCCATGGAAATATCGGAAATGACCACATCCTCAAGAGGTCCCTCGGATGGATCCCAGGCGCCGGGCTGAAGAATGATGCCCGCAAGCATGTTGTATCGGTCCTGCGTGCGATGTGGGTGTTTGCCAGGACCCCAAAATCGGCATCTATGGACAATCATGTGCTTCATCGGTCCGATGATCCGCATACCATTGCAGGATGAATTTACAAGGCAATCTTCAACCAGGAAGTTCTCGACATACCGTCCCGCAATTGAATCGTCGCCGGTATAGAATTGGCATCTTCGGATGCGGATATCGGTGCTGAATCGGTCCAGGGATCCGCGAAAGTGGACGCCATCCCATCCGCCGGTGATCTCAGAATCTTCGACATCGACACGGTCGCACCACTCGAGCATCACCGCATAATTGGCGGAATCGGTGATGGAAACATCCCGAATAGCGATGTCGCTCGAGCGGCCGAACAGAATGGTGTGGGGCCCGCGCATCTTCTCCTCTCCATTCGGGTTGAACACCTTGTTTCCATCTATCACTCCCGGCCCAATAATCGAAACATTCTCGACCCCGACACCCAGAATCAGCGCACTGTGCCACTTTGGAAATCCTGCTTCAAAACTGCCGGCCGGAGGCGTGAAATACTGATAGCTCTGAAGGTCGGGAGTTCCGATCAGGCGTGCGCCGGATTCAAGCTTCAGCGTAATGTTGCTCTTCAAATGGATGGTCCCGGATAGAAATCGCCCTTCCGGGAAAAGCACGACGCCTCCACCCGCGGAATTGCACTCCGCCACAGCCCGATTGATCGCATCCGTGCAGGAAGTGCTCCCATCTCCGACTGCGCCATAATCGCAAACGTTGAAAAACCTGGAAACCGGGTCATTCGCCGTGGTGGAACCAATCGAAAAGGCAAGAAGAAGCACTGCAAAATGAAGTGGAGAAGAAATGTGGCCGATGATATTCATTTGAATAATTTCCTTTAACTAACGGGGCAATCCCGGTGGTGACGAAGACCCAATTTTGCGGATAGCGTCATATTCGATTTCGTTGTGGTCTTTGGATTTCTGTGCTGGCCGATGTAGAGCGAATTCAGGCGCATGGATGATCCTAATGGGAATCGGCCTCGCACGAAGGCACGAAGCCACGAAGGGGGGCATTCCATAGAAGGGGGCGAGTCATTAGTATTCGTCATGGCATTCTTTCATGCGTATCTATTGTAATGCCCCTGAAGCCAAAAGAATAGCATGAGTTATCGACCGGAGTTATCGACGCGTATCGACTATTGGAGAGGTTCACTTCGATAAGGTAGGTTGCGCCGACCTCCGACGGCGGTGCATGTCATAGGAATCGTTATCCCCCCCCCGATTCCCCAGAACCGGACGAGGGTAACGATAATCAACGCTGCCTAGGCGCAACTGATTTTGCCACCGCCTCGCAGGGGAAGACGGCCCAACCGATGTAGGAATTGCCTGTGGCCAGCAGGAATGCAATACCGCCTCGATGGAAGTTTCAAGCGCGGTTTCGGAGGTTGGCTTCATGGATTCGACCTCAGCTTGTCCTGCGGTTCTCTCTCTGTCGGGTCCGCGGCACTGTATGCTTGATCCGCCCTGTTGGGTTTATCTGGGTAACGCAACCGAAGGATTCTGTGTCCTACCATTGGATTCAGGAAACGTTGCGCAGCCCATCCGGATGTCGGTCCAGCAGGCCTGCCAACTTGTTACGGGTCAGCCAACGGTTTCGACACAGCTCAAGGATGATCCTTTCCATTTCACCGGGATTTAGTCGATGTTTCATCCGCGCCGGTGCCGCTATGGCCATCAGCTCCGGGTTATGTTCGGAGTCACCGGTCTTATGTTCGGAGCCATCGGCTATATGTTCGGAGTCACCGGTCTTATGTTCGGAGCCATCGGCTATATGTTCGGAGTTCTGGATAGCTGGAAGCCGGTAGCGGCTCCATCGCGTCTGCCCTTCCTGCACTAAGGCGCTTTTGGTAACCAGCCCCTGAAGAAGCCTAGTAATATCCGATGGGTGCAAAGAGCAAATCTGGCGCATTCGTGCATTGTCGACGCTTCTGAGAGCTGAGGTTTTCGTTGATATCGCCCTTGTCGATGCTGCCGGTAAAGGGCGGGTTAGCCATGACGATGTCGTATTCGGCCTCTTCCAGATAGCTCTTGGAGAGGGTGTCCTTGTAGTCGATATGAGGCTCGTCGATGCCGTGCATCATCAGGTTCATCAGTCCCAGGCGCACCATGGTGGCATCGATGTCGTAGCCGAAGAGCGAGGCTTGCAGGATGGCCTGGGCCTTTTCGGTGAGCCCGGCGGCCACCGAAGTGCGGATAAAGCCGTCCTCGTCGGGCAGCAAATCTTTCGTCCCGGCCTTTTTCGCCAGCTCAGTGACGATGTACTGGTAGGCCCCGAGCAGAAAGCCGCCGGAACCGCAGGCCGGGTCTGCGATGCGGTGGCCCAGTTGCGGGCGCACCAGATCGGCCATCAGCTTGATGATATGGCGCGGGGTGCGGAACTGGCCGTTCTTGCCCGCCGTGGCGATCTCGGAGAGGAGCTCGTAGACATCACCCTGGATGTCCTGAAAGGCCTGCCCCTTTTCCTGCGAGTCCTTCTCCATGATCTCGAAGATCTCGTCGATGGTCTTCACCGCCTCCACCAGCAGCGCCGGTTTGGGGATGATGAAGACGGCGTTGCGCATGTGGCGGGTGAAGTTGGACGTGGCGCCGTTCATGTCCTTGAGGAAGGGGAACACCTTGGTCTGCACATGCTGGAGCATCTCCTCGGCCTGCATGCGCTTGAACTCGCTCCAGCGCAAGGTGCGCTTGTCGATTTCATACATTTTGGCATCGGCCTGGCGTTTGGCGGTCTCTTTCTGGGTGTCGTCTTCCCTGGCCTTGGCGCGGTATTCCGGCGGTATCCATGTCCCCCCAAATTTGGAGGTGTACGGCTCGCCGGTCCACTCGGCATCGGCCTGTTTTTTCTGATCCAGCTCGTCGAGCCGCTTCATGAACAGCAGGTAGGTGATCTGCTCGATGGCGGTGAGTGGATTGGAGATACCGCCGGACCAGAATTTGTTCCAAAGCTGGTCGATCTTGCTTTTGAGTTCGGGGTTGATTTGCAGCATGGTTATTTGTCCTCCAACTGCTTGACGCTTCTGTCGGCAAGCAGGAGTTTCATCTGGTGAATGGCGGTCTGGTTCAGGATTTTCAGCCGCTCGGGCTGCGGCAGCCCCTGATGAATGAAATGGGCGTTCAGGGTTTCAAGGTTGGCCAGGCAGACAAGCTGGGAGACATTGGCTTCGTCGCGGATATTGCCTTTGTGGTCCGGGTTCTCATCCCGCCATTGTTTCGCGGTTTTGCCGAACAGGGCCATGTTCAGCAGATCCGCTTCGCTGGCATAGATGAAATTGATCTGTTGGGGCGACAGCTCGGGCGGGATCAGGTTCGTCTTGATGGCGTCGGTGTCGATGCGGTAATTGATTTTGGTCAGGTTGCGGCGAATGTCCCAGCCGAGCTGCTGGAGTTCCTGCTCTTTGAGTCGCTGGAACTCCTTGATCAGGTAGAGCTTGAACTCCACCGACACCCAAGAGGCGAACTCGAAGGCAATGTCTTTGTGGGCGTAGGTTCCCCCGTAGCGGCCTGATTTGGAGACAACGCCAATGGCGTTGGTGAGGCTGGCCCACTTGGTTGGCGTCATGACAAAGGCGTTGCTGCCGGACTCATTTCTAACCGCCTCGAATTCGACACGGTTAAAATCAGGGTTGTTCAGCTGCTCCCAAATTCCCAAAAATTCTACGGTAAAACCGGTGCGCATCCAGTTCTGGATGACAAACCGGGGATCATCGGCATTTCGGTATTTGGCGATGTCCGTCAATGAGATGTAATCATCCTGCTGGACGCGCACAGTCTCAGTGAGGACGACAATTTCCTTGCTGGCTGTCATGGTTGGTCCATCCTGGTTATTGTGGCACTTCCGCCATAATTACAATCTGCGAGATCATTCTGGTGGTCGTTTCCAAAGGAGTCGAATTCGATCCCTTTTGCTATCCTGAAGCCATCGAATTCGCTGGGATAAAAATCCATGATCAATTTCGTGACATCAGGAAATTGATCCCTGACCATTTTCCCGGCGCCGGGAAAATGGTTTCGCGCAGATGTTTCGTGTTCTTTCCCGATTCATATTCATCAAGCCGCCAACCGCTCGGTGAGCTGTAGGATTTCATTGATCTCCACCGGGCTGAACACGCCACGAATGCCCTGCGGGTGGATGACCGTGAACGGTGCGTTAATCTGAAGTTCCAGCAACTCGGCGGTGGAGTTGCGAATCAGTTTTTTGTCGCGGTCAGTCATGGCATGTCTCCCCTCATTCAACGTCCAGATAATCAAAGCGGCCGAGCCGCAACAGATTTTCCCGGGCACGTTCAGCATTTTCGCGGACCAGAGGGTCTTCAGCAGTCAGGCCAGCCTTCAAAATTGGCTTGGCCTCATCGGCTGAAATGTACATCTGCGTGTCCTGGTCCTGGGTATCCGTGATTTTGGCGAAGCATTCGACAACCAATGCCAGGTGATTCGGGAGCAATTTATTCAGAGAACTCACCTCATGCGAAAGTCCAACATCTTTCCCCCGGACAAGATCGAGAATTTTCGAGTAGGATTGCAAGCGCCAGTCCGAGCCGAGGCATTCGGCTTCCAACCAAAAGGTAAATTCCTGAAGCTCCAGCGGCACAGCGGCTTCAAAGCGCCACTCGAAAAAAGAGATAATGCGGTCGGTCAGCGTTTTATCCAGATGCCTGCCGCTATTTCTCAATGATCGGCCAACATGGTCGAAGAGTTGCCCCCAGCGTTTCCGGTCGTCTTTGGTCTTGTCATAGAAACGCTCGAGAAGGCTTTCATCACCTGTCAGAGGATAGACTTCCCAAAGGTAATAGGTGAAAAGGTGCTGGCCGAGTCTGTCGACAAGCTCCTTACCGTCGCCTTTTTCGGTTGTCAGGATATTAAGGTTCTCTATTGCGTATTCAAACTCACCCCGCAGAATTTCAAACGTCAGCTTGAATGGAGGGTTAAAGCGGATATAGCTGCCGAAGGCATCCCGCCAAACAGCTTCATTTGCCTGCGGGAAATTGATTTCGCGTTGCTGGGCGGCCCAATCCCGATTGAGGGTGCAAAGGTTCCCGAAGTGCATCCCCAGCAGCGCCTGCTCAGGCCGGGTTAGCGGGATTTCAGCATCATCGGCTAGACGTTCCGCGAGGATGTCGGTCACTTCCGGCAACTGGTCTTCCGGTAACTGGCGGTGAACCCAGAAGCCGAAATTGACAAGGGATTCGAGTGCCCGGCTGCGGGTATTGTTGATGGCTTCGGTAATAGGATCGTCACGGTTAAGTATCACCGGGTGGTCGTGGTCGAGCCGCCAATCGGACTGACCGCACGCCTGTCGAAGCAGAGCGGCAAGGCCGTCCCTTGCGGTGATTGGCGCATCCGTATCCTTGTTCACACAGGCGTCAATAAAATCCACCACGGCCCGGCGCGAGCTGCCCCAGTCGGGATGGTCGCCTGATTCGTCTCGCGGCTCGGGGTGACCTTCCACTCGCGCCGTGTCCGGATGTGACAGGACCCATGCACAGAACTCAAGCCACTGGTCCAGTTTGTCGAAATTCTTCTCCTTGACGAGTTCGAGCATGGCCTTGAGCATGGCCACGACATAGACCGGCCGAGCAATACTGTCACGCTTCTTAAGCCAGAACGCTAAGCGTTTGTCATCAGGAACAATCTTGTCCTTGAATAGGGATTGAAAGACATTGGCGAGAGCGGGAATGTTGATCTCAACCAGCCAGTTCTCCTGATCACGGTGCCTTTTGTTCCATTGGTTCAGAAACATAAGTAGCTCTTCATCCTGGAAGCGTTCAAGTTCTTCGAGGGATTTGGGGCTTTTCTGCGAACCCCATCCGCTCTTTATGCCGCTATTGGGCGGATAGCTGTCGTCATTAATCGGGGGTCCCAGCGACTCGGCTTCCAGATCATCGAAGTAACTTTTTTCATCCCCTTCCAACAAAGGCAAGAATGGACGTAGCTGCCTTCGGTGGAAATGGCGTTTGCGTTGCGTAAAGTCGTGCTCGCTATAGTCCTCACCCCTCATAATCCGGTATTTCTCTTCCGAGGGCCCACTGAGAATGGCCTCGAAAATGCTTGTTTTTTCGTCATCACTGAGCAGGCGGCGGCCGAAGTGTTCACTGGCCTTGCGGATCATCAATTGAAATTCGAAGTGGTGCTCCCATTTTGAATAGTCGTCGTGTTCCAGAATTTGTTCGCGTATCCATGGGAGGGTCTGGTTATTAGGGTGTGATGCGTAGAGGTGCTGCCGCAACCGCTTGAACACCTTCCAGCGATGATTTCTTAATGCCTGATCCAGGGCATCAATGGATTCCGGGGCTTTGTCATAGATCCGCTCACAGGCATAGGTCAGCGTCTTCACCAGGGTTTCCTTCGGCTCCTGATCGTTGTGATCCGAATTATCCAGCCTCCGACACCAGATTTCCGAATAGTCCTGGTCGCTGCCTTTCTCGTAATCTTCCGGGTGCATTCCCAGCCGGATCATGCTTGCCACTGCATCAATCAGGATGCGGGCAACCTGATAAGGCACATGCTCGGCCAAGTGGCGAACACCTTTTTCCAGGATTTGCTGATATGCCCATTGATCGAAACGCGGATTCGGCTCTAGTGAAGTGTTCCAGGCTTCCGGGTTATCTTTTCGCCGGGACTGCTTTTCCTGTTCACGAGGATCTCTGCGGAACTCGACAATCTTGAGTAGTAAAACAGGTGAAACTTCCGAAAGCTGTGCATTCCAAATAAATGGCTTTTTCAGGAAACTGATGATGAGCTCGTGACCCCATCGGCAGTTATCAATAAAGGCTGTTATAAATCGTGAAAAGCGTAAAAGCGCATCAGCCGAATCGGCTTTTAACACGATTTTCAAGATGCCTTCCAAAACCCGAAAGTTATCCGTGTTCGGAAGTTCTGAAATTATGCCCATCACCTCAGCAGGCGCTGCTTCAAAGATGCGTATCAGATATTCGAGGGGAGGCCACCATGGGACAATATAATGCCCTTCGGTGGTCTGTTCTGCGTTGGGAGGATTGAGAAAATACCCTCTTTCCGAAAGAGGATCTAACCAAACAGCATCGCCAGCCTTCTGGAAAAAGTAATCGTAATTAGACCCTTTGCTCTCCAATAACTGCATGACCCGCTTAATTTCAATTGGTGTTACCTGGTTCCCGCGAGCGAGTATGGCCTTCAGTTCCGTCAGATCTTCGGTGGTGATGGGTTTCGTAAGATCAACGTCACCGGGCAGCCTTTCTTTTCCCGACAATTCCGGTTGGAATGCCTCGATGTACTTATCCAAATCAGGGAAATACAAAATATAGCGTCTGCCCTCGCAGGCTTGTCGAAAGTCGCCATCAAAACCAACGACAGCAATATTTGTGTGGTGCTGCTTATGATGCTGATCCAGTGCGCTTAAAATGAACGCGTCAGGAAATTCCTTCGGCTTCTTTTCTGAGAATGGAGGGCGGATTTCAAAATACCAATCAACGACGTCCTCGAGATTGCCGGCAATTGGCAGGTTTTCAACGACAAAATGCTCCTTGAAGGTAGACCATTGCCCGTTCATCTCTTCAATGCATTTCGTTATCAGCTCCTCTTGGGAAGGTAGTTCAAAAAGGGCCAAATTGTTGACAGGGTATGCCTTGTGGGCGTTTGTGACTGCTTTGGCGGCCTTTTCGGCTTCTCTTGAAAAATGGCGGAGTAGCTCGCGTTCCATAATTGTCGGGACGAGAAGGCGAAGACCACCTTTGGCAAACGTATCGGTTAAGGCGGTAAATGCCTTTGTGTCGAAACGGAGCCTTTGCCTTTTGAAGACTTCCGTATCGATATATAGAGAGGTCGGCACATGTCTCATTGGCAACCCACCTCTAACGCAACTTTACGTTTGGGATTGGTGAATATGGAGGAATAACTCATTAGTCCGCCTCACTGCCATCTGGAGCAACTCCGCACTTCGATTTGATGAACTCGAACATGGGGCGAAAGACTTCAAAGCAGGTCTGGTCGAGAGCTGGTGCGACTTCCTTGGCGAAAGCGGTCTTCTCCCCGTCGGATTTAAAGACGATCTTGGTGCCGCCGACGCAGGGCTCATGCTGGTAATAATTCTTGGTGGAATTAAGCCCGTAAAACAGGTGCTCAATCTCACAGCACGAGTCGCCGCCGAAGGTTTCACCGGTGGCAGCATTGCGGATAACCTGCTTTTGTATGTCGGCGTTGGCTGGTACGGGTAGCATCAGAGCGTACGATTCTCCCTCCGCCCATTTCTTGATCATTCCCTTCAACGGGTCTGTTTCGATGACGGTGCCGTTCAATCCGTTCCATTGGTCATAGGCCTTGTCGAAATCGAACAGGGCGAAAACTGGCAATCCATCCATTTCGGTATGTATGCGGTTGTCGGTCAGCAGCTGCTTGATATAGGTGCAACTGAAGGCATAAAACGGGATGAAAGGCATCTCAATGTCATACAGCTTGTACCATGCCGCCTTGAGAATCACCGGATCAGTGCTGCCCTCGGTAAAAAGAACCGGTTTGTTCTCAATTTGGATGGCATTGATGATGCTGAGCAGCTGCTCCTGCTCGGAATATTTGATGAGATCGGCGCTCAATTTTTTGATGGCAACCGATTTGGGCAAGTCATAACATTTGGTCTGATTGCATTTGATGTCGAAAAACTTGATCTTTTTTTTGTCGTGCGGGATCAGCGTCACCGCGCTATGGCTGCTCATCAGCACATGGTTGTTCTTGGCAGCGGTATCGGTGATTTCGAAGACCTGCTTGAGAAAGTCGAATTGCCATTCCGGGTGAAGGAAGGAGTCGGGCTCGTCGAGCAGGGTGATGCAGTTGCGGTCCTTGAACAGCTCGACGATGGAGTAGATGTACACTGACTGGAACTGGCCGTCACTGAAATGGGCAATGGCAGCGTCCACTGCGCCGACCAATTGCAGGGGGATGGTGATCTCGGCCAGCATCCCCAGGGTCTTGAGGTTGTCGAACTGGCGGAACAGTTCCTGGGGGCTGAAGTCGGCGAATTCCTCGCGGATTTTCGCGATATCGAAATAGAGTATGTAACGATCTGGCTCAGCGAAATAACCCTCGGACCGCACCGGGCTGCCGGTGGCGGTGTTGATGCAGCCATGGAGCCGGTCGAGAAAGGTTTTGGTGATCCCCTCCGGCTGCCAATAGCGGTCGGTTTCGTCGTTCAATTCGATGTCAAAACGGGAATCCGTGGCGTAAGCAGGGCGTTCCAGGACCACCTTCGCTTCTGAGGCCAGGGTTTCAATGCCGAGCTTATGGCTGATGAACTGCTTCGCCTTGCAGGTGTCGGGCTGCATCAGCAGTACCGCCAGCAGCAGCTCCTTGTAGTCCGGGCCGATGCCGATGAAATACCGGACCTCGTCAAAATCGGCGCGTTTGATGCGTTTGCGGAAGGCCTCTTCATACTGCTTGACCAGGTTTGCCACGGTGTCGTTGTGGCCGGAGTAGTAGATGAGGACATTGTCCGGCAGCGGCGTCTTGCCGATGGTTTTTCGCTCTTTGCCGCCGATGGTCAGCTTTCCGGAGTTCCAGTCGATTTCGGTGGCCTTGCCGTTGATCTCGAAGCCGATGCGGTAATTGAAATCGCAGGCGGCCTTGTCGCGGTCGTACTCGGCGATATGACGGAAAATCTCGATGAGCGCCTCGAACAGGTTGGATTTGCCGGTACCGTTTTTGCCGACAAAGACATCGATAAAACTACCGCCGTCGAAGCTCAGGGAAAAATCCCGCAGGTTTTTGTACTGGCCGATATATAGCGATGTCAGGCGCATGGGATTGCCTCACACGAAGACACGAAGACACGAAGGGTTGGAGATGGGGTGAATGCAATCATACGGCGGCCATCACGGAGTTCAGGATTTCTGTCTGTTTATCGGTGGCAGCGTCGATCCGCTGGTCGAGCGTGTCGCACAGGGCCATCAACTGGTCGATGCGAGCGACAATGCGGTGTTGTTCTGCCAGAGGGGGAACGGGAACGCCTGTGCTTAAAATGCTTCTAAGCGATAGTTTCGGCTGCGCCATTTTGTTGGTTAAAACAGCGAATTGATCTTGGACGATTCCAGAACTTAGCAAATGTACTAAGAATAATTTGTCACAACCAAAAAAAACGAGTCTGGAAGCATTCTCGGTCAAATTCATGCCATCGCAGTGTTCAGGAATAATCCCAACGGCGCCGATAGTCCCAGCGATAGTAATATAAATGTCATCCCTCGAAATAACGTATTTCTTTATCTCTTCGTGCGTTTCATGACTGATGTACTTAATGTCATTGTCGATGATTGTTGCATTCTTCATATTGGTGACAGTCAAGTATCTGTATTTTGTTGGGGACTCAGAGTAGGCATGGCCTTTTGGCAGACGTTTTCCACCCAACACAAAACCGAGTTGCTGAACCGATGCCCATTCCCACCCTTGGGGCAGCTTAAACGGACAGACACTTCCATTTGATAATTTGTCGTCGTTGTTTCTGAAAATACCAGCCTTCACCAGCCGCTGTTTTTCGGCTTCAATCTCCTTCAGCAGCTCACTGGCGGGTGTGTCGTTGGGGTCTTGGGGGACGAGGCGGCCCATGACGGCGAGCTGGAGGATGGCCTTGCGCAGCTCGGCGACGTTTTCCTTGACGGTGTAGAGTTCGCCGAAGTGCTGGGCGAGGAAGGCGAATGGGTCTTGGGTCTCACACGAAGGCACGAAACCACGAAAGGTGGGATCGAGCAGTTGATTGATGGCGGCGGCGTGGACGGCCAGTCGCTTCTCCTCCCGCTTCTTGCGCAGCTTTTCCAGCGCCTCGCAACGGGCCATCAACTGGTCGATGCGGGCGACGATGCGGTGTTGTTCAGAAGCTGGGGGTAAGCCAATCACAATCTCCCCAATGATTCCCTGGCTAATTGCAGGTACTGATGTGCCAGTCTGATATTTCGCAAAGTCAAAACTCAATAGCAACTGGTAGCACCATTCCAAATCCATCGCAGAGGCTGGAGTAATGCCAAGGCAGTTGTTGTCTATAACAGTCTTCTTTTGAAGAATGCGCCGCTTGTTAGTAGCGATTGCGCCACCAATTTTGGGAAAAATGATGGTGCCTGGATCACTGATGTTGAGCTTGTTCTGCTGTACAACTTTTTCTGATACGGTGTTGTTTGCTGTAACAATGAACTTCTCATTGCCAAGAAGATTCATGTCGCTAACTTTGCACAGTAGAATTTCTTGCCCTGTATCTCCCTGGATACTGTGCGGCAAGCCAGAACCTAGCGCCCATGATCCAATTTCAATAAGCCTCACCCACTCCCACCCCTGCGGAAGTTCGTAGGGGACTTTCTCCGGTTTGATCGGCGGCAGGGGCTTAGGCTTCTTGATTTTTCCTGCCTTCACTAGCCGCTGTTTTTCGGCCTTGATCTCCTTCAGTAGTTCAGAAGCCGGTGGATCATTCGAGTCCTGCTCCACCAGCTTGCCCTGCATGGCAAGGGTCAGGATCAATTCGCGCAGTTTGGCGACGCCGTCTGGCGCGGCAAAGGCGGTGTCGAAGTGCTGTTCCAGCAGATTCCTGGTGGCGTCGGTCATGCCTTCCCCCCCACGCAAACCATCAACTCGGCTTTCAAGGCTGCCTGTGCCGCTTCGAGCTGGTGGACGATCTGCTGGTATTCAGCCATCAGCTCTTCCGGATCGCGGTGGTTGACCTCGACTTCGTAAGGGTTCTTGTAATCCAGGTTGTAATTGCGTTCGGCCAGGGCTTTGGCTGAGACCTTCCAGGCATGGTTGTTGGCCTTACGGCCTTTGCGTCCGGCGCCGCCCCACCAGGCCTTTTCGAGATCGAACTCGGCGATGGTCAGGGGCTTGGAGCGAGAGTAGGACTTATATCCCTTAGGATACGGGTGTTCGAAGAACCAGACCTCCTTGGTGGGGCCGCCTTTCTCGAAAAAGAGGATATTGGTGGCGATGCTGGTGTAGGGGCTGAACACGCCTTTGGGCAGGCGCACGATGGTGTGCAGGTTGAAATCTTGGAGCAATTCGGTCTTGAGGTTGGTCTTGGTGCCCTCGCCAAACAGAAAACCGTCGGGCAGGACCACGGCGGCCTTGCCGGTGTTGGGCTTTAGGAGGTGCATGATCAGCGCCATGAAGAGGTCGGCTGTCTCGCGGGTCTGGTACTTGCGCGGGAAGTTGGTCTCAATCCCGTCCTCTTCCATACCACCAAAGGGTGGATTAGTGATGATCAGATCCACCCGGTCGCGGGGGCCGTAATCCTTGAGCGGGCGGCTCAGGGTGTTGTCGTGGCGGACGTTGGTGGGCACATCGATGCCGTGCAGCATCATGTTGGTCATGGCCAGCATGTGCGGCAGCGGTTTCTTCTCCACGCCATGGATGCACTCCTGCAGGAGCTTGCGATCGTCGGCGGTTTTGACCTGCCTGCCCAGGTGCTCGATGGCGCAGGTAAGAAAGCCGCCGGTTCCGCAGGCGGGGTCGAGGATGGTTTGCCCAAGCTGCGGGTCGAGCATGTCGACCATGAACTGGGTGACGGCGCGGGGGGTGTAGTATTCGCCTGCATTACCGGCCGATTGCAGGTCGGAGAGGATCTTTTCATAGATGTCGTTGAACAGGTGTCGGTCGCCGGATTTGTTGAAGTCCACATCCTCTTCGATGGCGTTGATCACCTGGCGCAGCAGGGTGCCGGACTTCATGTAGTTGTAGGCATCTTCGAAGACCGAACCGACTACTTTGCCATGGGGCGAAACACCGGCGGCGGTGGCCAGTTTCTTGAGCGCGGGAAAAAGGTCGTTGTTGACGAAGTCGATCAGGTCTTCACCGGTCATCCCCTCGGGGTTCTTGGCCCAGTTGGACCAACGGAATCGGCTTTGCAGGGGGGATTTGTATTTCCGGCCGGAGGTGAGTTGCCACTCTTGTTCCTTGTCGTCGAAGATTTTCAGGAAAATCAGCCAGACCATCTGGCTGATACGCTGAGCGTCGCCATCGACTCCGACATCCTTGCGCATGATGTCCTGAATGGATTTGATCAGGGTGGTGAGGGACATAACTAATTGCTTCTAGGGTTCACGAATTGCTGTTTGGGTTCACGCGAAGGCACGAAGACGTGAAGTCTTGCGTGCCGTTGACGATGCGCTTGCAGCCCTCTTTGAAAGTTGCGGCGCCGAAGTTGATGAGGAGGCCAAGCGGGAGATCCAAGAGGCGCAGGTAGGTCAGAACCTGTTTGGAATGGACGGGGGCGAGTTTTTCTACTGATTTGAGCTCAATCAGCAGGAGATCCTCGACGATCAGGTCAGCCCTGAATCCTTCGTTAAGGGAATGCCCCATAACCTCAACGGGGACGGACATCTGGCGCCTAACCTGGAGCCCTCTCTCCAGCAGCAGTTTCTCCAGGACCGCCTCATAAACCGACTCAAGCAAACCCGGTCCGATTTCCACATGCATTCGGTACGCACAATCCACAACGATCTTGGATAACTCCTCTTGATCCCTTCGTGTCTTCGTGCCTTCGTGTGAGATTCCCTGTTTATCCGGCATAGAGCGCATCCTCCAGTTCCTGCACGGCCTGGAGATACTGATCCAGTCCACCAAAGTTCCGGATGATCTCCAGCGGGGTGCCGAATTCGGTAAAGGGGGCGATGTTGAGGATTTGTGTCTCTTCGATGTGGGTCACGCCTTCATCGGCGTACTTGTCGAGCAAGGCTTCCAGCACCCGGCGAGCCTGATCTCCGTACCGGGTGAAGTAGTTGCGCTTCTTCACCTGTTCCGCCCGCTCCTTGCGGGTGAGCGGCGGCATATCCCAGGCAACGTGGCAGACGAGGTCGAAGGGATCGAATTCCTTGCCGGATTTCCGTCCGATCTCATCGGCGAGGGCATCGAAGAACACTCCTTGTTCGGCGAGTTCATCGATGATGACCTGTTTCCTCTCGGCATTGGTCCAGTGGTGGAGGAACTCGTCGAGAGAGGCGTACTCCTGGGCAAGGGCTTTGCGTGTGTAGTCCTTGAGGGACTCGGTGATCAGTTTGCCGTTGGCGTCGAAGTACTGGACGCGTTCGGCGGCGACTTTGACCTCGACGCCCTCCACGACGTACCGGCGGATACCGTCGGTCATCTCCTGGTCACAATGTTCCGAGGACTCGGACTGTTCGCTGTCCTCAGTGGGGTCTTGGGAGTAGGTGGGAAAATTCTCGGAAACCTCTGGTGGGACCGGTGATTGATCCCCTATGGGTTCGTAGATTTGAACAGGGTCACCATCGAACTTAGGGTCAGCAAACAGCTCAGTGGCCCTCTTGAAGTCGATGATGGTGAAGAAGTACTTGCCGTAATCTTCATTGATACGGGTACCCCGGCCGATGATCTGTTTGAATTCGGTCATGGACTGAATCCGCTGGTCGAGCACGATGAGTTTACAGGTCTGGGCATCCACTCCGGTGGTCATCAGTTTGGAGGTGGTGGCGATGACCGGGTATTTGCACTCTGGGAAGATGAAGTTATCGAGCTCTGCCTTCCCTTCCTCGTTGTCGCCGGTGATGCGCATGACGTATTTGCTGTTCTCTGCAACGAGGTCGGCGTTCTCGTTGACCAGGGCTTGGCGCATACGCTCGGCATGATTGATGTTTTCACAGAAGACGATGGTCTTATCGAATCGGTTGGTCTGCCTGAGAAACTCGGTGATCTTTTTAGCCACGAGCTTGGTACGCTGCTCAAGGACGAGGGTCTTGTCGAAGTCCTTTTGGTTGTAGATGCGATCTTCGATCTCGTATCCGTACTTGTCGACCATGCCCTTGTCGGGCCGCCAACCCGATAAATCCCTGTCGAAATCGATGCGCACGACTTTGTATGGTGCGAGAAAGCCGTCATCGATTCCCTGACGGAGGCTGTAGGTGTAGATGGGGTCGCCAAAGTAGTCGATATTGGAGACCTCTTTGGTCTCTTTGGGTGTGGCAGTGAGACCGATCTGGGTGGCGGTGGTGAAGTATTCGAGGATCTCACGCCAGGCGGAGTCGTCGGCAGCGCTGCCCCGATGGCATTCGTCGATGATAATGAGGTCGAAAAATTCGGGGCTGAACTGGCGGTAGATGTTTTTCTCCTCTTCGTTACCGGTAACGGCTTGATAGAGGGAGAGGTAGATCTCGTAGGACTTGTTGGCCTGTCGCTTTTGGATCTTGGTCATGGCCGATCCGAACGGCTTGAAGTCGTTGGTCATGGTCTGGTCGACCAGGATGTTGCGATCGGCCAGAAACAGGATGCGTTTCTTGGCCTTTGCCTTCCACAGCCGCCAGATGATCTGGAAGGCGGTAAAGGTCTTACCGGTGCCTGTGGCCATCACGAGGAGGACCCGGTTCTGGCCTCTTGCAATGGCTTCGATGGTTTTGTTGATAGCCAGCAACTGGTAGTAGCGCGGTTTCTTCCCGCTCCCGTCGCTGAAGTAATCTTGGGTAACCAGGGCGTTCTGCTGAACGTTCAGGCCGCGGTGAAGGGCCCACCATTGCCAAAGGGTGTCGGGCGTGGGGAATTGTTGGAGTGCAAGTTCGCGCTCGAGGATGCCGTCCTGGGCGATGCTATTGTGAAACAAGAAACCATCGCCGTTGGAGCTGAAGGCAAAGGGCACTTGCAGCATGTCGGCATACCCCAGGGCTTGTTGCATGCCATCGCCAAGGCTGTGGTTGTTGTCCTTGGCTTCGATAATGGCGATGGGGAGATTGGGCTTGTAGAACAGGACATAATCAGCGCGCTTGTGCTTGGCTCGGTAGTGCAGCTTGCCACGCACGATGATACGCCCATGGGTCAGGGGGAATTCCTCTCTGATCTGAGTCGCGACATCCCAACCCGCCTGCGCAAGGGCGGGGGTGATGAATTTCGTGCAGATATCGCGTTCGGAGAGTTGTTTTTTGCTCATGTCCCCAACTTCCACTCAGATTTCATGCGTGCATAAAAGGCTTTGGATCGGGTCTTTACGGAGCTCGTTGGTGTGGATCCTCTCGATTCCGAAGTGGACCTGACGGGTTGCCGGCGAGCAAAGGCACTCTGCCGCACGGAAAAACAAGCCGATAGTCTACCAGGTTCAGGAGCAGAGGAGTAGCAAAAACCGCCCTCAGGCATCCGGTACCAGGGATGGCCTCACACGAAGGCACGAAGCCACGAAGGGGTTGGGGGAGGTCTCACACGAAGGCACGAAGCCACGAAGGGGTTAGGGGGAGGTCTCACACGAAGGCACGAAGCCACGAAGCGTTTAGGGGGAGGGGGGTGGAGAATTTGTTTTGGGTCGGTGTGACAACCCCAAAACCGCATCAGGTTGTTGGTCTCCGCCTCGCTGGTCCCAATTGCTTGCCTCAAGGTCGCTACTTGGTCGGTCGACGTGGCAAATGGGTGGTGGCCCCTGACCTTGCCGACAGACGCAGACCATCCCGCAAATTGATGGAAAGAAAGGTGTTGCTTGGGTGAGCCTCATCCGGCCCCCCTTCGTGCCTTCGCGTGAGGTCTTCCCCCTTCGTGGCTTCGTGCCTTCGTGTGAGGCCTCTCCCTATCCGTGGCTTCGTGCCTTCGTGTGAGGCATTCCGCTCTCGGTGTGGGTCTCCTCCCGCGGCGGCTGGCACAACAAGAAACCCCCTCGCTTCTGGACTCATGGTCCGAGCGAGGGGGCTTCTTTGAAAGTGGTGGAGGCGGCGGGATTTGAACCCGCGTCCTCAAGGGGAGCCACGAATGCCTCTACATGCTTATCCCCGTTTTAGTTCTCGCCGAAGTCCTTTTCCCGGGGCAGGACAAGCGCTTCAGCCAGCTTCCAGTTTTGTTTCGCCCTTGCGGCCTGGATGCGCCACCGCCGGGGCTAGCCTGCTTGTCGACGCCTCGATCCGTCCACGCAGGCAGCGAACGGGGAGACGCGCTACGCTAAATTAGGCAGCGAGGGCCAAATCAGTATTGGCATTTGTGTTTTCACCCGATGATTTACGAGGCCAACGGGCGTCCTCGGCATGCAACACCCGCCTCTTCCCTAGAGTCGAATCCAATCGCCCCCAAGTCCGATAAACGGATTATGTCCTCTAAGCTATCGCCGATCGGCCGTTTGGTCAATGGAAGGGTCTTGCATTTTCGATTCGATGTTGGAGTTTAGCCACCTCGACCGCTGCTCATTCTCTGGAACATCTTTTCTATTGCGCCGCGCGCCCTCCGCTATGAACGTCATTCCGGCCAAGATTCACGAAGTCATAACGATGTTTCTTCAGGACATGAAGAACGATGCTGGCTGCCAGGAAATGACGCCGATTCTTCAGGCATTGCAGGAGTACCTGCAGCACTCCGGCCGGGATGCGCTGGATGTAGACACCGAGCAGATCATTTTCGCGGACTCCTTCTCCTCGATCAGTTTCAAGGAGATGTCCCACTTCTGCAGGGACTTCATCCCTGTCAACTACATGGCACCGCTGGCCGACCAGCTTCTGGCGTGCCTGAATCTACGCCGGCTGTTCCGATGGGCGGCGGCGCGCAACTTCTACCCGATGGAGACGGCGCGGGAGATCTGCTGGCTGCTCTTCCTTGCCGAGAGTGAGATTGAGCGTGCGGATCGTCTCTATCGTTCGTTCCACCCTTTGATCAGTCGGGGGCGGCCACCGACCTCCGAGTTCGCCGGGGATCTCTGGGCGTTGCAGAAGGCGCAACAGGAGTGGTGGGAGCGGCTGCCCCGCATGAAAGAGGTCTTGGAAGGCTTTTTCTACGTCCAATCGGTCCGTGAAGAGGACTGTTCCGCGGCGTTGATGGACATCACATCCAACAAGGACGTCGGCCCGGTGAAGCTGAACACGGACATCCTGCGTCTGATGAATGTGGCCGACGGCTTCACGGCGGAGTTGGGGTATGACGGGGAGTACTGGCATTTTCTGAGCGTTGGTCCGATCCACCCGGGGTTTGTACTCGGTCCCGGGGCGTTCCATCCCGGCCGTGACACCTGAGAAGGGTGGGGGCGGCTCCGCGGGTTTGAGCCCCTGGCGTTTTCGTGGAAGCGAGTGGACAAACCGACGATGCTGTTCGAGTGTCGAGACTGCCCGCTGCCTCAGCAGCAAACGCCCACTTCGCGCAACCCTTCACTACATTCGCCCGCGCCCAACGGGACGGAGGACGATTATGCAGAAGATGCGGATTGAAAGCGATTCGATGGGGGAGATGCAGGTCCCCGAAGCCGCCTATTACGGCGCCCAAACCCAGCGAGCGGTCTTAAATTTTCCTGTGAGTGACCGCCGTTTTCCGCGCCCGTTCATTCGGGCGATCGGGCTGGTGAAGCAGTCGGCAGCCGAGACGAATCAGCAGATGGGCTATCTGGATGGCGCCCTGGCGGATTCGATTGTGAAGGCGGCCCAGGAGGTGATCGACGGCAAGCTGGACGACCAGTTTGTGGTGGACATCTACCAGACCGGCTCCGGCACCTCGACCAACATGAACACCAACGAGGTGATCTCCAACCGTGCGAATGAGATGCTCGGGCAACCGCGTGGCACGAAGAAGCCTGTGCATCCGAACGACCATGTCAACATGGGTCAGTCGAGCAACGACGTGATTCCGACGGCGATCCACGTGGCGGCGCGCGAATCGATGGAGCGGCAGCTGGTACCGGCATTGACGCAACTGCGCGATTCGCTGGCTGCGAAGGCGAAGGCGTTCGACGGGATTGTAAAGATTGGGCGGACGCATTTGCAGGACGCGACACCGGTCCGTCTGGGGCAGGAGTTCGCTGGGTACGCCTCGATGTTGGAGCATGGGATCAAGCGGGTGCAGGCCGGCTCCGAGGAGCTGGCGGAGCTGGCGCTGGGTGGCACGGCTGTTGGCACTGGTCTGAACTGTCCTCCGGGATTTCCGGCGGAGGTGATTCGGCGGGTCAGCGAGAAGACGGGAGTCGCCTTTCGAGAGGCGGACGATCATTTCGAGGCGCAGGGTGCGCGGGACGCGATGGTTTTTGCGAGCGGCGCGCTCAAGACGGTGGCGGTCAGCCTGATCAAGATCTCGAACGACATCCGCTGGCTTGGGAGCGGTCCGCGTTGCGGCTTCGGCGAGCTCCGGCTCCCGGCGGTGCAGCCTGGGTCTTCGATCATGCCGGGCAAGGTGAATCCGGTGATTGCGGAGTCGGTCTTGCAGGTATGTGCGCAGGTGATCGGCAATGATGCCGCGATCACGCTCGGCGGGCAGTCCGGCGTGTTTGAGCTCAACGTGATGAAGCCGGTGATGGCGTCGAACCTATTGGAATCGATCCTCCTGCTGGCCAATGCGTCCAAGATGTTCGCCGAGTTCTGCATTGACGGGATCGAAGCGGACGAGGAGCGCTGCCAATCGTTTGTGGAGCAGAGCCTTGCGATGTGCACCGCGCTGAGTCCGATCCTGGGGTATGACAAGGCGGCGGCGATTGCGAAGGATGCTTACAAGACGGGCCGCACGGTGCGGGAGGTCGCGCTCGAGGTCTCCGGACTCACCGCCGAGGAACTGACGAAGGTGTTGGATCCGGATGGCCAGACGCGTCCGGGCGTACCCGGCACGGACTGAGCCGAGTCCATCCGGGGTGAACCCGGATGGACGCATGGACAAGAACACCGCCCCTTGTGCCGCGATCTCCCTGGTCGGCGCAAGGGGCGTTTTCATCTGGCCTCCGACCCAGTGGAAGTCCGACATGGTAGCTGCTTTCCCAACCTGACCTTCCCATCCGGAACCGGAGGAGTTCCCGCAGAGGACGCAGAGGGCGCGGTGGCGTTTTCGACCCGGCCACGGGGGTGGGTAGGTTCAATGCTCTAATCCCTTACCGATCCCGATTTCGATTTCGATTTCGACAATGAGCTGACTGGGCGGCGACCATTGCTTGGGGGGTGGGCATCGACTTCCGGCAGGGGGGGCGGCTCCGGCTGGATCTTGAGGGTGGATGGGGATAGGGTATGGATTTCCCCCGAACGAGGTATTCGCGAAGATGACCAAAGAGTTAATTTGCCAGCGTTGCACGGCCTGTTGCCGGTGGCCGGGGTATGTGAAGATCAGCCAGGAAGAGGCGGACCGCATGGCTGAGCATCTGGAGATCGACCGCGAAGAATTCATGGCGAAGTACACGCGCCTGGTCTATCACCCGATCGGGCTCTGCCTGCGCGAGCGGCCGGACTACACGTGCGTCTTTCTCGTGGGCAACGAGTGTGTCGTGCACGATGCGAAGCCGCAGCAATGTCGGGATTTTCCGAACCGCTGGAACTTCCCTGGGTTTGAGAAGGTCTGCATGGCGCGGCCCGCGGACGAAATAGAGGGGCGGCCGGCGGCCGGTGCGACGGGTGGGCCGGCGGAGCTGGAGGCAGGGGACGGGGTGGAATGAGTTCGGACTGGATCAGGATCCGCGGTGCGCGCGAGCACAATCTGAAGGGGTTGGACCTCGACATTCCCAAGAACAAGCTGGTCGTGATCACCGGGGTGAGTGGCAGCGGCAAGTCGAGTCTGGCCTTCGACACGGTATACGCCGAGGGCCAGCGCCGGTATGTGGAGAGCCTCAGCAATTATGCCCGCCAGGTGTTGGGCATCATGCCGAAGCCGGCGGTTGACTTTATCGATGGGCTGAGTCCTGCGCTCGCGTTAGAGCAGCGCAGGGCGTCGGTCAATCCGCGATCGACGCTGGGGACGACCACGGAAATCCTCGATTTTCTGCGTATGCTCTATGTGCATGCGGGGACACCGCACTGTCCGGACTGCGGGATCGCGGTCCGGCGATATTCGGTCGGTCAGATGGTGGACCGGGTGTTGGAGTTGCCGGAGGGCACGCGGGTATTGCTGTTGGCTCCGTTGGTGCGTGGGGAGGCGGGCACACACAAGGAGCTGATCGACCGATTGAGTCGGGAGGGTTTCCTGCGCATCCGTCTGGACGGCGAGGTGGTTGAGCTGAGCGCGGGTTTACGCATTGCGGCGAAGGCCGCGCATGACATTGAGCTGGTGGTGGATCGGCTGGTGGTGCAGTCGGACAGTGCGGGGCGGATTGCGGACTCGATAGAGCTGGCCCTGGAGTGGGGGCAGGGGAAGATCCGGGTGATACCGCTTGCGAGCGGGCCCGGCCAAATCGATCCCGTGGAGATCGCCCTGAATTCGGTCTTGGCGTGTCCTGCGTGTGACTGGGCGATGGAGCCGTTGGAGCCCCGGCATTTTTCCTTCAACAGTCCTTTTGGGGCGTGCCCGGTCTGCCAGGGTTTGGGAGTGGAGTTGGAGTTTGAGATCGGCATGGTGATCCCGGATCCGGAGAAGCCGCTGGGCAAGTGTGCGATTGAACCGTTCCGGTTCGGTGGCCGGCCGCTGGTGCGCTATTACAACTCATGGCTCAAGGCGTTGGCGGAGGAGTACGGCTTTTCACTGGACGCGGGTTGGAGTGCGTTGAGCGAGGAACAGCGTGCGGTACTCCTTTACGGCAGTGAGGGGCGATCGATGCGGATCCGGTATCGCCGCAAGGGCAAGGTTCAGCAGACGGACAAGGGATGGGAGGGGATTCTGCCGAACCTGACGCGGCGGTTGGCGACGACGAAGAGCGAGTTCACGGCCCGGCGGTTGCGTGGCTACATGACACCGCACGTCTGCCGCGGTTGTGGCGGAAGCCGGTTACGGCGCGAGACGCTGGCGGTCACGCTCATGGGCGACAATCTCGGGGAGGTCTGCCGTCTATCGCTGGATCGGCTGGATACGTGGATTGGCCGGCTGGCATTGGAGGGCGAGGCCGCGAAGATTGCGCAGCCTCTGATCGACGAGTTGGGGAAGCGTGTGGGCTTTTTGGTGGACGTGGGGGTGCCATACCTGACGCTCGATCGCGAGACGCACACGCTCTCGGGTGGCGAGCTGCAAAGGATCCGGCTGGCGACGCAGATGGGCTCGGCCCTGTCCGGGGTCTTGTATGTGTTGGACGAGCCGACGGTCGGATTGCATGCGCGTGACACGCGCAAGCTGTTGAGTCTCTTGCGTCGGCTGCAAGGTTTGGGGAACACGATCCTGGTCGTCGAGCACGACGAGGAGGTGATCCGGGCGGCGGACTGGGTGATCGATCTCGGTCCGGGTGCGGGCGCTCGGGGTGGGCAATTGCTGGGGGAGGGGACTGTACCTGAGATCTTGGGGCAGAAGGGCTCACTGACCGGCGCCTATTTATCGGGTCGGAGTGGGATCCAGGTGCCGGACCGACGGATCGCGCCGACGCGTGGTTGGTTGGAGGTATTGGGCGCTTCGGAGCACAATTTAAAGGGGATCGACGTCCGTTTCCCGATCGGGCTGATGACATGCGTCACGGGGGTGAGCGGATCCGGCAAGAGCACACTGGTGGATGATATTCTGCGCAAGGAGTTGGGGCGCAGGCTGTATCGCGCCAAGGACCGACCTGGGCAATTCAGCGAGTTGCGGGGGATGGAATTCATCGACAAGCTGGTCGTGGTGGATCAATCGCCGATCGGCCAGAGTCCACGCTCGAATCCGGTGACATACACGCAGGCATTCGGCCTGATCCGTAAACTTTTTTCCGAGCTTCCGGCGGCGCGTGTCCGCGGGTACACGCCCGGGCGGTTCAGTTTCAACCAGCGCGGGGGGCGGTGTGAGCACTGTTCCGGGGATGGGATCAAGCGTGTGGAGATGCACTTCCTGCCGGACCTCTTTGTGCCGTGTGAGGTCTGCGGCGGGACGCGGTACAACCGTGAGACCCTGGAAGTGCGGTACAAGGGCAAGAACATCGCCGAGGTGCTGAATCTGACTGTCGATGAGGCCGAGGATTTCTTTCGCGTGATCCCCGGCATCCGCCAGCGGTTGAAGTCCCTGAGTGAGGTTGGCCTTGGGTACCTCCGGCTGGGGCAGCCGAGCCCGACGCTCTCGGGTGGTGAGGCGCAGCGGATCAAGCTTGCGGCGGAATTGGCGCGCCGGGCGACGAAGCAGACACTCTATCTGCTCGACGAGCCGACGACCGGGCTGCACATTCACGATATTCATCGATTGATTGAGATTTTATTGAAGCTTCGAAACTCGGGCAATACGGTAGTGGTGATTGAGCACCACCTGGATGTGATCAAGGCGGCGGACTGGGTCATCGATCTCGGGCCGGATGCGGGTGAGGCGGGCGGGTATCTGATTGGCGAGGGTACACCTGAGGAGCTTGCCGCGAATGCTCAATCGGAGACCGGCCGGTATTTGACGGAGAAGCTGGCGGAGACAATGGGAAAGGAGCGGTCATGAGACAAGGCTCAACGGACCGTGGACATGCTTGGCCGGGCGGAATGCGCATCGGTCTGGGCCGGGTCTGGATCGTGCTCCTGCTGTTCTGGTCGGCGCCTGTGATGGCGCCGCATGCGCGGGCCGCGATTCCGATTGTACAGGAGTGGTATCAATACAACCAGGCGCGGGCTGCATTCAACGACGGACTGTATGGTCTGGCGGAGGTGCGATTCGAGCGTTTCCTTTCGAATTTCCCTGAGTCTCAACGTCGGCAGCAAGTGCTCTTGCTGCTAGGTCAGGCACGCCTGTTTCGGTCTGACGAGTCGGGTGCGCTCGAGGCACTGGACGCAGGTGTGGCGATGGGAACGCGGGATGGCGTTTACCAGGAGCTGCTGTTGTGGCGGGGGCGAGCGCGGGTTCAGGCGGGGCAGTTCGAGACGGCGCTCGAGGATTTTCGACAATTATGGCAGGACTACTCCGGATCGCGGGACGCGTATCTGGCGCATCTTCAGGCTGCGAAGGCGTGGTATTCGCGCAAGGAATGGGATCGAGTGGTGGGCCAGGTTGACGAGATGCTGCGTCATCCTCCGGAGGACATGGAGCTGCTGAGCTCGGCCGAGCTGCTGCGCGCCCGGGCATGGCTTCAGATGGGGGAGCTGGTCTGGGCGGAGCGTGAACTGCGCAGGTTGGTGCGTGAGGCTGCCTCGGACGACTGGGCGCCATCGGTCTGGCTGGCGCGGGTGCTGATGAACCGTGGAATGTATGCGGAAGCCCGGACGATTTTGCGGCGGGTGGTACGTGACTCCGCCCGGGACGAGCCGGCGGTGGAGGCGTGGCTTGCCTTGGCCGAGCTGGAGATTCGAAGTGGGACGGAGCCCAACGACGCTATGCGACAGGAAGTGCGTGGGCATCTGGCGCAGTCGTTGGCGCGCACGGGGCTCGATCGGGATTTAGGGCGTGAGGCGCTGCTGCAAGCGGTCGACTTGGCGATGCAGGTGGGGCTGGGAAATGATGCAAAGGACTGGCTGGTCGGCTGGCTGGACCAGAACCCGGGCGACGGCGCGCGTGATCAGGTCCTGTATCGGCTGTCGGAGATCTACCTCGAGATGGGGGAGCTGGAGAAATCGGCTTCGAGTTTTCGCTCGGTCTCGCTGGTACCTGGTACGCAACTGCGTCGGCATGCCTTGATGGGACTGGGCCGGGCGCAGTTTCTTCAGGCCAAGTATGCCGACGCGATGAATTCCTTCCGGCTCATCCTGAGCGAGCTGACAGAGGACCACCGTGAGTTGAAGGCTGAAGCCAGCCTGCGATTTGCCGAGGCTTCTTTGAGCAACGGCAGTTTTCAGGAAGCGATCGATGTTTTGAACGGGTTTTCCAGGCAGTTCCAGGGAGATCCGCGTTGTGGGGAAGCGGCCTTCCGGCTGGGCGAGGCGTTGGAGGCCGGGGCTCGCGATGCTGCTGCGGTCGATGCCTTCGTCTCTGCTGCCGCCTTGCAGGAAGCGCCGGTGGAGGTGCGTGCCCGAGCAGCGTTTCGCGCCGGGCTATTGCAGCTCAAGATGCGGCGTCTGGACGACGTGCACGAGACGATGGATCGCGTTTCCGCGTTGGGCGGGCCGGCGGATTTGGTACGTCAGGCCAGGCTGGTACGCAGCCGGGCGTATGAGCTGGCGGAGGATTGGCAGGATTCCTTGGGTCTGTTGAGGACCTTGGTGGCGGAGAACGCGATGCCGGCCGAGCTCCAGAAGCAGGCACGGTTTCGACATGCCTGGGCCCTTCAGATGCTGGGGCGGGTGGACGAGGCGCGCATGGAGTTCACTGCCTTTGTCGATGCGGAATCGAGTGGGACCTATGTCTACCAGGCGCTGTTCTGGCTTGGGCAGGACTGCTTTGGGCGGGGCGATTTCGCGGCGGCGCGGCAATGGTTTGAGCGGTTGGGTCATCAGGCGGCAGGGAGTGACGAGGCATTGGCCTGCGAGGGACTTTATTGGGCGGCGCGTTCTGCCCAGCGCCTGCAGCTTTGGCGCGATTCGATCTCCAGTTTTCAACTGGTGGTCGACCGTGGACCGTCGGTCGCGCGATCGGCGGATGCGCGATTTGGTCAGGGCGAATCGGCAACCGAGATGGGGGAGTTCGCCCTGGCATCCGATTTTTTTAAGGATCTGATCCAGCGCTGGCCGGACCATGAGCTGGTTGGGGCTGCCTGGGGCAGGATGGGGGATTGCTTTTGGACGCTGAAGGACAACAATCGTGCCTTGGAATGCTATCGCGAAGCGGAGCGTCTGTCTGCGGGTGATGAGTTTCTGCTGGCACAGGCGTTGTTCAAGCAAGGGCGCACTCTGGAGGCGCTGGGCCAGACACAGGAGGCGTTGGATCTCTATACTCGCGTGGTGTACGACGCCACCCTGGCAGGCGGGCCGGACGGGGATGGTGAGACGGCACCCGCCAACAGGCTGACCTTAATACAGGACCCGTACTGGGTTTCACGTTGTGCCTTTTCCGCGGGGGACATGCTTGAGCGGCAGGGGGAATACATGCAGGCGATTCGGATGTACCGGCGGGTCGTGCAACTGGGAGGTTCCGCTGCGGACGAGGCCAATCGGCGTCTTCGCCGGTGGAACCAGCGAGTGGACGTGGCAGAGGCGACCAATACCGCTAACATGGCTGGGGTGAACTGATGATCGAGTTGATGCGAGACGGGGGCCCGCTGATGTGGCTCCTCTTGTTGTGCAGTGTATTGGCCACGGCCGTTTTCCTGGAGCGGCTCTTCCACTATCACAGGGCCTCTATCAACACATCCGATTTTATGAAGGGCTTGCGCAATGTCCTGAAGCGGAAGAATATCGCCGAGGCGGTCTCGATCTGTGACGAGACTCCGGGACCGGTCGCGCACATCCTGCGTGCCGCGATTCTGCGCTATCCTGCATCGCGGGAAGACGTCCGTGAATCGATTGAGGATGCTGGGCTCTCGGAAGTGCCGCGGCTGGAGCGCAATCTGGTCGTGCTTGCGACCATCGCCCACATCGCGCCGTTGCTGGGACTGCTGGGGACGGTGCTCGGCATGATCGGTGTCTTTCAGGAGATCCACATGCATGGGGGCGTGGTTGTCACGTCCGACCTTGCCAGCGGGATTTGGCAGGCTCTTTTGACCACTGCGGGTGGGCTGACGGTTGCGATCCCCGCCTATGTTGCATACAACTACCTGGTCAGCCGCGTGGACGGGCTGGTCCTGGACATGGAGAAGTGCGCCACGGAGATCGTTCATTTGTTGACCTCCGAGGATCCTTATGAATTGGAACATGATCGGGACTGAAGCGTGGACAGGATCGACGATGCAGTGGTTGAGGGATGGGTGAACGTCCGGGGGGCGCAATGAAATTCGAACGACATCTCGAGATCGTGAAAGGGCGTTTGGATATGACGCCCCTGATCGATGTGGTTCTTCTTCTGCTGCTCTTTTTTATCCTGGCGAGTTCCTATGTCTTACAACCCGGCATTCGGGTGGAGCTGCCTTTGGGTGGGCAGGTCGGCCCGCTTCCTGGGCGGCAGTACATCCTCACGCTGACCTCGTCCGGTCTCCTCTTTTTTGGCGATCAGCTCCTGGAATGGGGTGAGTTACCGAGTCGGCTCTCGGAGCGGCGGGCGGAGAGCGAGGAGCGTTCGTTGGTGATCCGCGCGGACGGTCGAGTGTCTTACGAGCAGCTGGCGCGCATCATGCAAATCGCGCGTCAGAGTGGGTTTGACTCGATCACCTGGGCCACCCGGCCGAGTTTCACACCAGAGGCGTCGGCACCACTGGACGGGGGTGGCACATGAGCCCGGGGCAGGCCACTGCCTCGGCCGGCCTGCCCCGGTGGTTACGGGCGTGGTTATTCAATCGCCGGTGGTTAGCCTGGGCGTTGGTGCTCTCGTTGATGACGCACATTGGGATCGGGCTCTTGTTCCGCGTGCGCTCGATGACGGGCCAGAGCGAATATCTCTCGGGGGTTCCAGTTCGATTTGTCCCGGACCTAGCCTTTGGTGGAATGGCTGGGGAACAGGGCCTGCCGGTCGAGGGGTGGAGCGATGATCCGACGCTGTTTGCACTGCCCCATGAAGACGGGTTTTCTCGGACCTGGTTCTCCGACCGGCCGATCCTGGTTGTCCCGCCGCAGGAGCAAATTTCCGTGATCCCCAAGCCCCAGCTCGCGGCGCGGTCGGTCGGTCCTGTACCGATGCATCCCGTCGCTGGGTGGCGTCCGACCGCCTCGGACAGCGATGTCGGTTCCAGCACACTCGCCCCGGTGGCGGAGTGGAGTCCAGGTACGCGAAGGATTCGCATGACGAGTGGTGCGGACTGGGAGGAGACCATGCCGGTACCCTCCGGGCTGGAGTCGCTCTTGGCGCAGGCGCCGACCTCGGGGCGGACCGTGTACCGGGTTGCCGCGAGTCCCTCAGGGACGCCCACGATGATCCTTGTGGAGCGCTCCTGTGGGATCATGGGACTGGATGAATGGGGGCGTGCCCTCCTGCGCGGGCTGGTGCCGGATATCCCGGCACCGGAGCAAGGCGTGACGGCTCCGGTACCGACGGATCCGGCCGCCGATCTGGTTTGGCGGACGGTCACCATCGATTGGCCCTTTGCCCCGCGGGTGCAATCATGATTGAAGTCGACCTGGCCACTCTGTTTGTGCTCTATCTGTTCGGCAGTCTGGCACTCTTGCTGCTCGCCTGGATCGTGTACGAACGTGGACACAAAGCACCGCATGTGCAGCCTTCGGACGAGCGAATTTTCCGCTGTACGATCTGTGCGCACGTCTACCTGGATGACCGCGACACCCGGTATTCGCGCTGCCCGCAGTGCGGAAGCATGAATGACTTTGGCAACAGGCCGGAGGTCTAAGTCCGCGGGCCGGTGGAGCGTTCGTTTCAGGAGGGGCTTAAGCTAGATGTAACAGATTGCTGAAACGACGGATATCGTCTAGGAGAGAGAACCACAGATGGACACAGATCAGAAAAGATAAATATCTGCGTGAACCTGTGGTTGGAAAAATGGATTTCTTGCATCCGGACCCTTCCCTCGCAAGAGCCCGTCCGAAGGGGTAGATGACGAGGCGAGATCGGGGTCGGGGTCGCTATCGGTCTCGGTATCGAAAGGACGCGTGATGGGAT
>CALLYA010000540.1 GCA_937875495.1 uncultured Verrucomicrobiota bacterium | reverse complement strand
CAGAAACGTACACGTTCGCAGCGAAGCGGTACACGTACACGATGACACGGCGAGTAGGAGTACGAGTAGGAGTACGAGTACGTGTACGAAGGGTGGCCGATCAGTCAGATCATTGTCGCGATCGAATTCGAAATCGAAATCAAAATCGGGGTCGGGGTCGGGGTCGGTATCGGTATCGGTATCGGTATCGATGGCACGCGAAATTCGGCATGGCATATCCCGAACAAAACGTCCACAACACCGTTACCACCCAACCGTTCGATGGTTCCCACACCGCCTCGGCCACAGCTCCACCCAGCCTCTGCGGCTCTGCGCCTCTGCTCGAGTCCTCCGACTTCCAACCTCGCCCACCAGCGCTTCCTTTCTTTACTTCTGTCCCGCACTCGATTTAGCGTCTGACCGTTCGAGCCGATCCCCCGTCACGAGTGCCGACCCGCAGGAAGGAAAACGTTCCAATGTCCACCAGCGAAGTTCCCCAAGAGACCATTCAAGCCGTCGGTGAAGCCCTCAAGGCCGGCAGCAAGATCGAAGCCATCAAGATCTATCGCGAGGCTACCGGGGTCAGCCTCGTTCAAGCGAAAGAGTTCATTGAGAAGCTCGGCGATCAGCTGGCAGAGAGTGATCCGGATCAGTATTCCGCGGCCCAAACCAGGCGCGGGTGCGCAGGGGTCGTGCTCCTGGCCGTCGGGCTCGGTCTGATCGCCGGTATCAGCGCATCGCTCCTTGAACTGTTCGTGTAGATTGCCACGCCCTTTTGCCGATGGCGGCGGCGACAGAGAGGTGCCGATGAAGACGATTGCACGGTTTGAAGGACTCGATGATTTTTTCCACACCCTCGCCCAAGACCTCGACGGCGAGCTGCGTACCGACGCATTCTCGAAGGCGCTCTATGCCACAGATGCCAGCATCTACCAGGTCCCGCCACTCGGAGTGCTCCTCCCGCACAGCCCGGAAACGATCGAGGCGGCCGTGGCACTGGCGGCCAAGCATCGCATCCCACTCCTGCCGCGAGGAAGCGGTTCCAGTCTCGCCGGCCAGGCGGTGAACGAAGCCGTCGTCCTCGATTTCACGCGGCACATGAACGCGATCCTCGAAATCAATCCGGAGGAGCGCTGGGTCCGCGTCCAGCCCGGAGTCGTCCTCGATCATCTGAATGCCGCGCTCCGACCGCATCACCTGCAATACGGACCCGATCCCGCCAGCGGCAACCGCGCCGTCATGGGCGGCATCATCGGCAACAACGCCTCCGGTAGCCACTCCATCTGCTACGGCATGAGCGTCGATCATGTGCTGGAGCTGGAAGTCGTTCTCGCCGACGGCCGCCGCACCCGCCTCGCACCCGTCGAGCCAAACGCCCTCCCGGGCCTCTCAAAGAAGCCGGGACTCGAAGGGCGCGTCTATGACGCCGTCGCGCGGATCGCCGCCGAGGAGGCGGACACCATCCGCGCGGGCGTCCCGCGGCATTGGCGCCGCTGCGGCGGATACAACCTGGACTGGCTGGTCCCGGACGTGCCCGGCATGCTCCCGCGCGATCCCAGATTCAACCTGGCCAAGCTGGTCTGCGGTTCGGAGGGCAGCCTGGCCGTAATCACCGAACTGAAGCTCAACCTGGTTCCGCTGCCGAGCTATAAGATCCTTGCGAACCTCCGATTCGACCGCATCCGCGACGCGCTCGACGCCGTCCCGACCATCCTCGAAACCGAACCCTCCGCCGTGGAACTGCTCGATCAGGTCCTGATCGATTACTGCCGGAAAGTCCCTTCCTTCAACCGCCTCCTGGAGGAGGTCCTGCCCGGCGATCCGCACTACGTCCTGACGGTGGAATTTCAGGGCGAGAATTCCCAGCAGCTGCAGGACCAGGTCGCTCACCTGCGTACCCACCTCGCATCCAGCGGGATCCGCCCGGAATTGGCAATCGCCCTGGATCCCACCCACCAGGCTCGGATCTGGGAGGTGCGCAAGGCAGGGCTCGGCCTGCTGATGAGCGTACGGGGCGACACCAAACCCCTGCCTTTCATCGAGGACGCTGCCGTCCCAGTGGAGCATCTGGCCGATTATGTCGAGCGCTTGGAGGCCTTCTGCATGCAAGAGCTCGGCACCAGGTTCGCGGCCTACGCACACGCGAGTGCCGGCTGCCTGCATATCCGCCCGATGATCAATGCGAAAGCGGCCTCCGATGTTGCAATGCTGCCCCGTATCTCCGCGTTCACCGTTGAACTGCTCCAGGAGTTCGGCGGGGTTCTCTCCAGCGAACACGGCGACGGCCGATCGCGCGGCTGGCTCAACGAGGCGTTCTTCGGAAAGCCCTACTACGACCTGTTCGCCCAAGTCAAAGACGCGTTCGATCCCGAGCGCATCCTCAATCCGGGCGCGATCGTGGACGCACCACCCATGACCGAGCACCTGCGGTTCGGTCAGGAGTACCGCACAACACCCGGCCGCGACCATCTCGACTTTACCGCGGATCACGGATTCGCAGGCGCCGTCGAGGTCTGCAACGGCGCCGGGGTCTGCCGTCAGGTCGGTACCGGCGCGATGTGCCCCAGCTTCATGGCCACACGCGAGGAGGAGCACAGCACACGCGGCCGCGCCAATCTCCTGCGCGCTGCCCTCAGCGGCCTGCTGCCGCCGGAGGAACTCACCAGCAAGCGCATGTTCGAGGCCATGGACCTCTGCGTCGAGTGCAAGTCGTGCAAATCGGAATGTCCATCCTCCGTCGATATGGCGAAGCTCAAGTTCGAGTTCCTCGCCCGCTACTACGAACAGCACCCGCCTTCGCTCCGGACCCGACTCTTCGCCTATATCGCCACGATCAGCCGCCTCTGCTCGGGTCCACACGCACCCCTGGTCAATCGGCTCATGCGCTCCACCCCGAGCCGGCTCTTCCTCGACCGAGCCCTCGGTATCTCCAAGCAGCGCACACTCCCGAGTTTTACCAGCGAGCCGTTCCAGAAGTGGTTCCGAAATCGGCCGAAACCCGAGCCGAACCCGGATTCGGCCCTCCCTGGACAAGGCCGCAGTGTCGTTCTCTTCCATGACACCTTCTGCAACTATAACCATCCTGAAATCGGCCGGGCCGCGACGGAACTGCTGGAGCGACTCGGGTTCGAGGTCCTGCCTTCCGGTCATCGCTGCTGCGGTCGACCGATGATCTCCAAAGGCCTCTTCAAGCCTGCACGCACCGCCGCTCAACACACGACCGATTGCCTGGTGGAATTTGCCCGCGCCGGCCTGCCTATTGTCGGCCTGGAGCCAAGCTGCATCCTCAGCATACGCGACGAGTACCCGGCCATGCTCCCCAATCACCCCGGTCTACCACAGGTCATGAAGCAGTGCTTCACCATTGAAGAGTTTCTGACCCAAACCCTGCGTGCCGAAGAGGTGCGTCACCTCTTCACCGAGGAAACCAGAACGGTACTGGTCCATGGGCACTGCCACCAGCGTGCACTCGCAGGGATCAATTCATGCCTGCAGCTGATGCGCTTTCCGCGGCATTACAACGCGGTCGATATCCAGGCTGGCTGCTGCGGAATGGCCGGCGCGTTCGGGTACGAGAAGGAGCACTACCAGGTCTCGCTGAAGATGGGGGAAGACCGGCTCTTTCCCGCGATCCGGGAGGCGTCTCCCGAGACCCTGATCGCAGCCTCCGGCACCAGCTGCCGCCAGCAAATCATGGACGGCACCGGACGCAAGGCCCTGCACCCGGTTGAAGTCCTGCACCAAGCCCTGCGCTGAACCGCCGACCCAACGAGGCTTTCCCATCCGCGCCCGGAAAGCCTCCCGCAGAGGGCGCAGTGGCGTTTTCGACCTGGCCATGGGGGTGGGTAGGTTCCCTGCTCTGCCCCCTACCCCTTTGGGGGGGGGTTTTTATAGATATCCCCCTCCAGCAGACCAAGGCAGTTGCTGGAAACCACTCCGATGTAACGGCATTCCCCCCCTCCCAATCCACCTCTGCGCCCTCTGCGTTCTCTGCGGGAGTCCTTCCCGTGCGTATCCGAGGTCCTTTCGTTGCGACCCCATTCGATTTTCGGACGCGCTCCAGCAGCGAGGGGGGAGCAGGCACGAAAAGCTTTTTTTCTTTGACCCATCGAAAACAGATGCCTTTTGACCACAGATGGTCTAACATCCCGTTTTGCGCCGCCATGGAGACCTCATCGCTTCCGACCTGACAGCCCCCTCAGTGCCATGCCCAACCACCTCCACCGAGAGTCCAGTCCGTACCTCCTTCAGCACGCCTCGAATCCGGTGGCATGGTACCCCTGGAGCGAGGCCGCTTTCAGTAAAGCGGTGGCGGAGGATAAGCCGATCTTTCTCTCCATCGGCTATTCCACTTGCCACTGGTGCCACGTCATGGCCAATGAATCGTTTGAGGACGCGGAAGTCGCGGAGCTCCTCAACCAACACTTCGTCTGCATCAAGGTCGATCGGGAGGAGCGCCCGGATGTCGACGAGCAGTACATGCTGGCAACACAGGTCTTCACCGGCCAGGGCGGTTGGCCCAATTCCATCTGGCTCAATCACACACGTAAGCCTTGGTTCGCCGGCACCTATTTCCCTAAGGACGACACCCAGGGGCGGCTCGGCTTTCTGAATCTGCTGCACGCACTTTCACGCACCTGGAAAGAACGCAGGACCGAGGTCGAACAGCAGGCCGAGCGGCTCGCGGACGCCCTGCGAAACCTCTCGGTTCAACAAACCAACGCCCCCCGCCGCGAAGTCTCATTCGAGGATCTCCACCATGCCGCGGAGACCTTTATCGAGGAGTTTGATCCTCAGTTCGGCGGGTTCGGCACATCGCCGAAATTCCCACCGCACGGCATCCTCGGGATCCTCCTTGCCGTCGACCAGAAAACTGAGGATGAAACGCCATGGCTCGTAGCGGAGAGGACGCTCGACGCCATGGCCGAAGGCGGACTCTATGATCATGTCGGAGGCGGCTTCCACCGGTACGCAACCGACCCGGAATGGTTCCGGCCACACTTCGAAAAGATGCTCTACGACAACGCACAGCTGTTGGGGGTCTACGCCCGGGCATTCAAGAAGAGTGAAAAACCGCGCTATTGCGAGGTCATTGAAGAGACCATCGCCTGGCTCCTGCGTGAGATGCGTCACCCCGGAGGCGGCTTCTTCTCCGCCCTCGATGCCGACAGCGACGGCGAAGAAGGTAAGTTCTATGTCTGGCGCCATCGCGAGGTCCGAAACCTGCTCACCCCGGAACATTTGCAGCATTTTTGCAGGGCATTCGGAGTGACCGAAGGGGGCAACTATTTTGAGGAAGCCTCCCAAACCTCCTCAGGCGCCAATATCCTCTTTCAGGCATTGAGCCCCGAAAATGCAGCCAAGCTGGCCGGAATCCCGGCTGACCAATGGAGGGCCCTCGTTCGGGAGTGGAAAGGGCGGCTCCTTGGAGAGCGTAACCGTCGCAATCGCCCACACCTCGACGACAAGATCGTCTGCTCCTGGAATGCCCTGCTCATCTCCGGCCTCGCGGAAGCTGCGCGAGCGTGCAACCAGGAGGTATACCTCCAGATCGCGCTACAGGCTGCAGAGTTCTTGCAAGCCAATTTGGTCGATGATCAGGGAGAGCTGCTGCATACGTGGCGAAACGGGAAAGGAAATATCCCTGGATACCTGGAGGACTATGCCTACCTCGGCCGCGCCTATCTGGACCTGTTCGTTGCAACCGCCGACTCGGCCTGGCTCGGGCGAGCAGAGGAATTGGCCAAGCAGATGATGCGCCTGTTTCACGACCCGGCCCGGGGTGGATTCTTCGTCTCGTCCAACCGACATGACGCCATCCTCTGGCGCTCCAAGGGAATCGGCGCGGGAGGGAGTATACCCGATCCAAACGGAATCGCCGCCGAGATGCTGGTCCGCCTCGGACACGCCTTGGAAAAGGCGGATTGGATGACCATCGGGATCCGTACAATCCTGGCGTTCAGCGATACGATGCGGCGACAGCCCCGAGCCTCCGAAAGCATCTTGCAGGCCTTGGCCGTGTTGGAAGAGATCGACCCGGACCACCGCTGGCCAAGAGTACCGGCGCAGGCTTCAGCCCCTGACGTAGTCCACGCGGTTGCCCAGGTGCAGGTCCTGCGCAAAACCGAACTCTCAGTCCATATCGAGGCGCACGTCGCCCCTGGGTTTCATATCTACGGACCCGGTCTTCCACCCGATCTGCATGTGCCCACCTCTCTCGAGCTCAAGGGCTGCGAGGGTTTCAGCCTCAGCGAGATCGCCTTCTCAGACACCGTTCCGTTTCATGACCAAGTCTTCGGCACCGAGCTGCCTGTCTACCAAGACAGGCTCCGGATTGAGGCGACCGTCCATTGCCATCAAGCCCTGGAACCGGGCGATTATACACTCGAATTCCGACTCAAATTCCAGGCATGCAATCAGTCCGCATGCATGTACCCCAGCGAAATCCCCCTCGCCCTCAAGATCTCCTTGCCGGCCGACCATTCCCACGACCCGATGCAGCAATGATGAACACCACCAACCCTCTGAAATAGCATACCCATGCCCACCAGACCGAGCCGGTCTGGGCTACCCACTACCCACGGGGCGGAAGGCCCTCCGCAACGCCATGATATACGGACAGAAAATCCGGCTGCGTTCAGCCGAAAAGGAAGACCTCAAGACCTTTGTTCGCTGGTTCAATGACCCGCACGTGCGGCAGCACCTGACCATGTTTCGGCCGCTCTCCATGGCACAGGAGGAGCGTTGGTTCGAAAACCTGCTACAGCAGGAGAACGAGGTCTTCTTCGTCATCGATATCGATACGGAAAACCACTGGACCCCGCTCGGGACCGTCGGTCTTCACCCGATCGACTGGAAGAACCGCTCCGCCGTCTTCGGCATCTGCCTCGGCACCCCGGATGATTGGGGCAAAGGCTACGGCACGGACGCCGTGCGGACCATGCTGAGGTACTGCTTTGAAGAGCTGAACCTGAATCGAGTCGAGCTCAATGTGTTTGAGGACAACGAACGCGCCATTCGCTGCTACGAGAAGTCGGGTTTCCGCCAGGAAGGCCTGAAACGACAAGCGATGTACCGCCACGGCAAGTATGTCGACGTCATCATCATGTCCGTGCTGAAGGGTGAATTCATCCTCAAGCGCTTCGATCCCCCGATCCAGCAGGTATAAGCAAGAGCCCGTCTGAAAAGGTAGCCGCATTCTCAACCTGACCTCCCCATCCGGATCCGGAGAGCCTCCCGCAGAGGGCGCGGTGGCGTTTTCGACCAACCTATCGGGGTGGGTAGGTTCCATGCTCTGCAGCCTACTTTT
>CALLYA010000539.1 GCA_937875495.1 uncultured Verrucomicrobiota bacterium | reverse complement strand
CTTTCCAGTTTTTTTTGCCAAAAATTCTTTCCCTAACACGCTTTTTTCAGGGCTAACGGCGAAACGCCCACTAGGGGTCTCAATTCCCTGTCGGGTTTCTCGGCTGTTACGCCCGAGCTGGTGCGGGAATACGTTGGCGAGTATTACGGTAAGTCTCAATTCCCTGTCGGGTTTCTCGGCTGTTACGCCAGGACGGATACGACGCTTACCTGGAACGGTCAATGTCGGTCTCAATTCCCTGTCGGGTTTCTCGGCTGTTACGCCACTACAAAGGTATCATTCTCCATTGGGCGGTGAGAGATATGCAAAGTCTCAATTCCCTGTCGGGTTTCTCGGCTGTTACGCCAATGAAGGCACCCTCGCCCTGGATATGCTCAACCCCGCGGGATCGTCTCAATTCCCTGTCGGGTTTCTCGGCTGTTACGCCGCAGTACGCACAGCACAACATCACGCCAGCGTGGGCTGCGAAGTCTCAATTCCCTGTCGGGTTTCTCGGCTGTTACGCCAACCAAACTCATGCAGCAAATCGCGGCGCTTGAATTTAAGGGTCTCAATTCCCTGTCGGGTTTCTCGGCTGTTACGCCTTTGTCGGGTGGCTTTCCGTATCTTGCGGTTGTGAGATATGTGGGTCTCAATTCCCTGTCGGGTTTCTCGGCTGTTACGCCCTTCACCGTTCAACGCCTCGGCCGCCAACGATTCAAAGTCTCAATTCCCTGTCGGGTTTCTCGGCTGTTACGCCGGGTCGAATTGAAAACGCGAAACGAGCGATGGAAGCGGGGTCTCAATTCCCTGTCGGGTTTCTCGGCTGTTACGCCGCCAAACTCGAGCGGCATGAAAAGAACGGCTTTGGGTGGGTAGTCTCAATTCCCTGTCGGGTTTCTCGGCTGTTACGCCACGAGCCTACAGAGGCTCAAATCCGCGAGCTGGCTGGTCTCGTCTCAATTCCCTGTCGGGTTTCTCGGCTGTTACGCCACATAGCAGAGGAAGGTCTCAAGGTAGGGGGAACATGATGAAGTCTCAATTCCCTGTCGGGTTTCTCGGCTGTTACGCCTTTTCACGCCCTTGAGGAATACCCGTGTCTTGATGATGAAGCAGTCTCAATTCCCTGTCGGGTTTCTCGGCTGTTACGCCGACGATGAAGCATGTAGGAAAGTATTGGATGAAGCCACCGAAGGTCTCAATTCCCTGTCGGGTTTCTCGGCTGTTACGCCAGACTGGGGAATCGTGGGTCGATCGAATGGGAGGTTGATCACTGTCTCAATTCCCTGTCGGGTTTCTCGGCTGTTACGCCGTTTTGGAAGAGGCTACCGAAGAGGCGTGGGGGAATTGGCGTCTCAATTCCCTGTCGGGTTTCTCGGCTGTTACGCCGCATTGACCGGTTTGGGCGATTGGCTCAAAAGGAACAATACTGGTCTCAATTCCCTGTCGGGTTTCTCGGCTGTTACGCCTACGGGTGGCTAAGGGACGGAATGATTGGGGCAAATTTTGAGGTCTCAATTCCCTGTCGGGTTTCTCGGCTGTTACGCCAATGGCAATCAACATATCCTATAGAACGTTTGTGGGATTTTGAGTCTCAATTCCCTGTCGGGTTTCTCGGCTGTTACGCCTATCAGGGGCGGTTTGGGAAGGGGTGGCTGGTAAGGTTGCATGCGTCTCAATTCCCTGTCGGGTTTCTCGGCTGTTACGCCTCAAGCCCGCGATTTTGGCAAATTCAGCTCGAATAATCCTGGTAGTCTCAATTCCCTGTCGGGTTTCTCGGCTGTTACGCCTGCCGGTATTGGAAGTGTTTGCCAGATCCATTGTTAAAAGTCAACTTCCGAGGGAGGATTTGTGGAAAGGGAGCAGCAATCCTCTCCGAACAGGTTGGCCGTTTGTAATCCTCCTCCATATTGCAACTTACGACTTCCGAGACAATACGGTGTTTTGGCATGTTCCAGGCTCCCTCGGGAGGAGCCTCTTAAAGCTCCTTCCCTGTCTTCGACGGTCATAATGTCGGTCTTTTCACAAGAACGGTCAAGGAATCATTGAATTTCCTAACCTTCCTCCATTTCTTTGCTTGGTATCAAGCACTCGATCGCGTGGCGCGTGGCGCTTCAAACCTCAGCAACCGAAAAACACCTGCACCCAGCTTCACAACCCGGAAGTAAACTGCACTGGTTTGCCTCGGTTTTGAACTCCCCAGACGACTCGGGCTGTTACTTGAACATTCAGAGCGAAGACCCTTTAACTCCTGTTCTGCTTGTATTATGCCGTCCACCCATGAGGAATGCTCCGGGGCATGCCAATAAACATCAAAGCCTGCTGAATGGAGCAGCTCTTCGCTCACCTTTTTATTGACTTCAAAATCGCCTGAAAATTTGGGACAAAATACAGCCCCCATTCCGCGTGTCAGCCGCATCCCAAGTCCGCCGAACCGCAGAAAGCATTCCAGTGCGGTTTTAAATTGCCTGAAATCGGCCGGGCGTATTCCTTCGTCCAAATGAACTGACAATATGAACTTTGTTCCGACAGCAAGGTGACCTTCCGGGTTTTGATCTCCCCTGCGCCCGTTTTGCCACCATCTCTTTTTATCACCCGAAACCGAGGCGTAATACCAAATATATGCACCTTCTGTGTTCGGATTCATCGAGAAAGGAATTTCCGCACCCGGTCCATTCTGGACACCTGACACACGAATTGTCACCTGGCTCTTCATCGCCCCCTTTTCTTTGCATTCGGCTCTGTCATGCACACCGCCGAATACGCGTTTTTCTTGCTCATAACTGCCCCCAAGAACGCGGAACCACCAACGCAGTTGGCCTCGAATTGAAGGCGCACGCACTTCGGCCTTGGACTGGTCCGCCCCCGCGCAGAAACAGGGGGTAATAAACTCCACTTCGTATTCCTCCCGAATCATGATAACTCCTCCCCTAAGGATTCCGCAATACCGATGATTTCATGGGCCAGGTCTGGTTTTCGCCTTTTCCACATCTTCCATTTATTTTTATTTGCCCTGAGAACACGAATGAAAGCGATTTGCTCCTCTGTGGCCTTCTCCGAAAGGTTTTTCCCGAAGTCGGCAAACGGCTCATCGTCCAGCTGCGAAATGATTTCGATATGCCTGTCGACCGGGTCCATCGCAGCAAGACGTGCTGTTTCTTCCTCCGCTTTTCGCTTATCCTTCTCGGCCTTGCGTAACCTTTCTTCTTCCTCTGCAGACCTCCTGGATTCGGCTTCGGCATCATACGAAAACCAGCCATAACCAGCCGAGGTCTTTGCTCCAACTCCGAGGTCCTGTATCCCCTTCAGCAACCATTGTTTGGCCAACTGGACATCCTCACATGATCCCCGACCCGGGACACCGACAATACAGAACTCAAACTCTGCCCCTGCGGCAACAGCAGGGAACATTACGGGAATAGGATCCTCTGAATCGTACGCCTGAGCGTAGCCTCTATCCCCCTGATAATACTTTTGGTGGTGAGATGTGATGACATCCAGTTCGAGGTTTGTGGATGATGCCGGATAGGACGCCAGGAAGCTGACTGCTCCTTTGCACGCGCCCTCCGCGGACTCCCTGGAATCGCTGCTGCCAAAAACCCGCTGAGTGTCTGTTTCCTTTGCCTCGACCAGGGCTGCGCCACGGCGGGCAACTCCTTTCAGCGCAGTTCCTGGAATGTATGGCATGCCAAAATGCCGGTCTAAACAGAGTCCTGCATTTTCGATCACGCTCCCGGCCATGTTCACCATCATACGTGCCTCGAGTCTCGCACGGAAAACAGCCAAGTACCTGCATCCTGCCTGCAGGCAAGAAAAAAATCCAATTCGATACTCCAAACCCGGGGCGTGCTCCTTCGAGCTTATCAGACCTCTGAGTATGGACTCTTTCTCCTTTTCCTTGTTGAGCTTTCTTCTTTCCGAATTATTCCCTGATGCGGTCGGCTTTTTTAACCTGCTGGACTCATATTTTTCATAGCGCAGGGATCGGTTTTCAACCTTGACGAGTTGCCCGTTGAGAGCCTCCTTCACGTCACCGGCGACCTTCATTCTTCAACCCCCTTACCGCCATTTCCCGCCTTCGCAAACCTTCGGAGGTAGTTCAAAAAGGCAAGCGCTTCCGCGGTGCAAATCCGGAGCCTCATGGAATCCCCGTTAACAAGGCTATTGATTAAGGAATCTGTGTCCATAACATTTGAATCGACACATTCAATCCCCGACGAGGCCAGGTGGATCGCTATCTGATCGCAGATGATTTCATGCCCGCTCTTTCCGCTCTTGCTCTTGCTTTGGCTGAAGGCAAGGGCGGAAAGTAATCCATTATTGATAACCAAGGCAGGAAATCCGGTCAAGGCATCACCGCCTTGGTCTCCTCGCCCGCCACTGTCGTCTCTTCTGATTTGATCACATGCGGCTAATGCATTCATGGCACGAATCTGATCCATATTTTTCACTGGACACCTCCCTCGTCCATGCGGACCGAACAATATCCAAGGCCAACAGTCTCATCCCCACCGACCTGAATGATATTCCCATTGTTTTCCAGTCGGTTCCTCAGGCACCCGATTGCCTGCCCATCTTCAAACCCCTTGGCAATCATGCCCCGGCGCTGGCCGATCACACTGTATAAAACGGTTTCGGAGGGCACATTCTCCTGATTGAAAAGGCCTTGTCCACTCACCGTCCCCGTTTCGTCATCAATTCGGATTCTCTGCTGAACCTCGCACGCATTCGCACAAAAATGCACGAACAATGTATCCGAGAGAACAACCAATCGATCTGAAAGCGTTTCCCACAATGAATCACCGGGAAAGGCCTCGGCGAGAAGGTCGATAACCTGCTTGGATAAACTGGACGCCTTGAAGCAATATTCTTCCAAAACCACCTTTTCGTCGGCAAGCGTAACAGCTTTGCCAGCCAATGCACTATCATCCTCGACAAGAGAAATCCCAATATTCCGATCCATTTCACGCGCCAGCCGTTGCAAAGCAAAGGGTGAGGTCACCCATGCAAAGGCACCTCTGGCCGATCGCACCGGGAAACAAATGGTGCGCGCCTCTCCAATGGTCAGAATTCCCGACTTGAGATCTTTGACCTTGGCATCGGGTCCAAACAAACGTTCCTGCTCCTCCCCGTCAAGGTCGCTATTCCAAAGATCGCGAAGTGCACCTTTCAGTCCGGACCCGGGAATGATCGGCGTCTGGGTATGTCTTTCCCTGATAACCGGCATATCAATTGCCCCAACCGATGAACCCGCACCCACATGAAGGGGAGTCCGCGCCATCAACCACATCATACATTTGTCCATTTTTCTCTCGTCCTTTTTTTATTGATTTTATGACATCCTTCAATTTGCTGTCTGCCAAGTACTGCAGACGCCGAGCCCCATACCTTTTTCGCCAAAACAATCAGATCGGGTTCTGAGCCAAAGAGCATCCAACAATGTTTGGGCGTCCATGATTGAATCGGCCTGGAAGTAATACACAGACCCAGCTGGTACCGCCAGAAACGAAGGCTTGGGTCCACCATTTTGCGCGCCTGCGGCCTCACTACCTGGTGTCCACTGCCCGTCCCAACCGGAGAAATAAATCGGTTTCTGGACCCTGGCAGCCACGAGGTGGGCTTGAATGGTTTGCATTTCACGAATCCGTTTTCGCCATTCGAGCCTCGGCTCCTCCGGGCGACGTTCCACATCACCGGATTTCAACATGACAGCGCCGGTCCTCGAATCGATCCAACTGGGCAGCCACCCGTTATTGAAAACCGCGTGCGTGGTAAGGACCCACTTGATGCAACAGGTATCCAGATCAGGCTTCACCAGCGAATCAAAGTAGTTTCGTCGCGCAGCCCCCATTCGGACTGACCGGCTTTCACCGCCGAGGGGGAAAACCTGCCCACAGAAGCTCTCAGGAGCGAGCCCCTTCGGATTGTGCTCCCTGTCACGCTGGCTGAGGCTCGCCTGAAACCAGAGTGAGACGCCTGGCCGCAGACGAAGGTGCTCCGAAGCATACAGTCTGCCATCTATCGCAGCACCAGTTTCATGATCAATCGCGACTCCGATCCGAGGCTCCACATCATAGAGGCAATGCCTTTCCGGAGGAGCCACCAAACTGGAGCCCTTTCCTAAATATTGGTTGTACCATTCCAGAGAAACCCACTCGGACCAACGTTTTTTGGAAGGAGGTACTGGGGATATCAGCAAATGAAGCCAATCAGTAGGAAAATTACTGGTTGATGCCTGATCAACCATCTGTGGATTGAGGAAATCGATATCATCTCCACCTCGATCCACGATATCCTGTGGAAGTGGGAAATAAATGGTTCGATCATCACAGGGGAAGGGGCCGATCGTCCGAAGCGACCGGAACTCGTCCGAAGCAACATACCTGTGCCGTTCGTTTGAAGTCGAACTACGTTTCCTGTGCAGGCGCGGTTTCCCATTCACCTCCACCCCGGCGGAGCGGAGGAGTTCACTGCGAAGCGCTTCATGCAGGACGGTAGGGAGGGGCCAATTCGCCCCATGCCCACCAGAGCCTGCGCCTGCCTGCATCGGTCTGGCATCACGAAAAAACAATGTATCAACTGGGAATAATTGTAGGGATTGCATCTCTATTCTCCTCTGGTAAGAAATGCTGCAAACTGGAACATGCTCGCGAAATCTGGCAGTGGCCTCGCAATGCTGGAACTACTCGGTATATCGGAGCATAAATCTTTCAAATATTGTTCAGCGAAATGTCGAAAGTCAGAAATCCCCGAATGGCGGGGAACCTTGCTCTGACGTTGGATGGAATAGTCCAATTCACGAATGATTACGCTGTAGAAATCGAAAGACCCAATATCCTCCAGAGCACCTATCCGGGAGTGATCCAATTCGTAAGGAACCATTTTCTCCACAAAAACATATGGAAAGCGATTGGACATGATTTCTTCTGAAAGCAGCATCATCAAATTTTTAATTGACCCGAGGGCCGACGAATTCCATTTTGCTCCCCACTGCAGAATCTCCCCGGAACGTTTGAAGAGCCTCATGGAAAACGCATCCCTCTGGTAATGCTGCTTGGCATGCTTTTCCGCCGCTTTTGCAGCGCGGATCATGTTCTGCAACGGTGTCTGAACGTGTCCAACCGCTACCCCCATGGACGCGGTCGCCCTGGGACCTGGAACAATTAACGGCCAGGTCGGCTGTCCGGATCCGGGATTCCTGAGTTCAAGAAATCCTCCGTTTGAACCATAAACATGAAAGAGGCCAGGAACCAAGGCGTCCAAAAGAACGGCTGAGCCTTGAAAGGTGGCCTTCAGGGCTTCCATACATTCAAATAATTGATCCACTGGAACCATGGCCAGAACGTCATCGCCTCCGGCATAAATCAATTGTCCCTGGAAATATTCCACTACGGGTCGGACCAGATAGAGTGAAAAATTAGAAAGCGCTTCACTCAATTGAAGGTGATACGATGGTGAAACTGGCCGGGGTCGTGCGGAAAGCAATCGTCGGCTTTCGCCTGATGAAAAATATTGCACAGCCTCGCTGGAAAACTGATCGATTAAAGGCGGAGTTTTTTCACCACTGATCCACCGCCCCATTTCATCCCCATCCAGGGCGACAACAGCATAGTACCTGGGAATGCAATTAAATATTTTCTCTCTGGACAGAATGCTTCGAATTTCGGCAGCCTTATGATCTGAATCCAGTTCGAGTGGAATGTTCCAGGTCTCAGGCATAAAAAGTGAAGGATCATTTCCGCCAATCCAGGAACCAATGTCACGAGGATCTATTCGGTGGTTAATTTCCCAACCCAGAGATCGAGAAAAAGTCTCAATTTTTGAAACACAGGATCCTATTCGAGAGCAGACATCAGCGTCCTCCTTGATTTCCTTCTCAAGGTTTTGCCTCCATCTGCCAGCGGCCAATCCCGGCACCGATTCAAATGAAAGGGCATCCCTGACCTTAAGCCCTTGGACCTTCTCAAGGTAAGCTCGATGCCATACTCTCTTCAACAAATTCATCGCCCCGAGCCGATCCTGGGAGCGGAACAACCACCGGAGCTGGGGATCAACCTTTTGATTATGGAAATCTTCCCACCAGGATTCGGTGCCAACTACCTCTGCCATCCCCGAAAAGGAGTCTTTGGGAGTACCGGCTCGATGATCATCCGTGTTCCAGGCATCGAAATCCCTGAGACCACGGCGGCCTTCGAAATTCCGTGCTGCCCGCGCGTAATAGTAGGGCCAGCAAAAGGCCGGGTTTTTAATGTCGTTTCCCTGGAAGAGAAATTGATTTCGTTCTTCAACCGGGATTTCACGGGTCGCCAGGCTATGCAGGTCACGAAGAGCATCTGCTCCAGGCGAGCAAGGCCCGTACAATTTCATAAAGGCATGTACTTCCTGTTGGACGTCCTGCTCGACTTTCCATGGCTCGATGTGCCATTGGATTTGGGGGAATGCTGCAATCTGTTTTTGGAATCTCTGGCGATGCTCCTCTGTAATTGGATGACCCTTCTCTGAAAACCATTCCCAACACTCCTCACCAATCTCGGTAAGTTCTTTCCGTAGACTCGCTTCGGCGGCATTCGCAATGTCCGGCCCAAGCTCATCAGGCACAAGGGCCAAGAACCTGTTCGGGATTGTTGGAGTGAGGTAATCGTTGGGCTGTAATCCAAGACGCTGCCACAATGTCTCCGTAGATCCAAGTCCATCTGAAAAATGGATTTGGTCATAGAGAACAGTACGATGAACCAGATCAAATAGAGGTTGCCCTCGAAGAGAGGGATAAATAATGGAGTCAGGCCCTACCCAATCCGAAACGGCCTTAAGAGATTGGACCATTAACCATGACAGTAAATAGCTGCCGCTCCAGAGATCCCGTGTGCTCCGTGCCTGGCTGATATATTCCTGCACCGGTCCTAACTGAAACAACAGGAAGGCAGGCCTCATCCCAGAGTACCTGGACCCTGCCAAGGCTGAGACCACGGAATTATGGCACCAAATATTGTGATCGGGGATCCTGGTATCCGCCGGCAAAAAATAGGTCCGACTATCCGAGTATGCGGATTCGATTGGCCACCTTCTCCAATGGAGGAAAAAATTTGCCCATGGTCTAATTTCTTCAGGTAACTCATCAACGATAATGCCCTTTTGGGCATCCTGAAAAACTTCCTCGATGACGGCGTTTCCATGGGGGGATTTCTCAAAATTGAAGACAGACCCCCCCATCGGATGGCGAAAGACCTCCCCACGGTTCATTGCCTGGGAAAAGTTTGAAACTAGAGGAGGTCTGGTTTTCTTATGATCAGGGAATGGAAAACGATCGGCTGATGCACCCAAAAAATCGGATTTCTTATCAAAATCTCCAATGCAATCTTCAGACAAACCGGCCTGCCTGAAAAAAACCTTTCTAACCTCCTCATGATTTCTTATATCCAAGGCCTTATTAGGCGGATCATGCAAAAAGGCAATTAGCTTGGTAACCCAATAATTGGTATCATTATTCATTTATCACACTCCGACTGCCTTCCCGACTAATTTGAATTGTTCGGAGATTCTCGCAATGTTCGGGAACCGACAGATATCCATTTTTTCTTGAAATCCAGGGATGAATTCTTTATTCCCAAATGCCTGGAAAGCGCTTTGCAGGCATTTCTCAGTTTCGTCCTTTAAAATAACCCTGTTTCCATGTGTGATGAATGAATGATTACGGGCTTGCTGAATATCGACCACCCACTTCGGCAAATACTGGTTATCAGCAACAGGGTCGGACACCGAATATAGCAACTCCCACCGGCGGACCAGGTTAAGGCGTATCTGAGAATCGCGTTTCATCATATCCGTCAAATCGGCTCGAAGCCGCCCACCGACAACGGACAATACCTGTGAAATTGACTCTTCCTCGAAATCATCGGAATCACCGTAAAACTTCAAACCATTCTCCAACAACTTCGCCTCGACCATTATTTCAAACGCTCGGAACAGGCGTATTATACAATCAGTAAACCTTCCACGCTTATATTCACGTTCTGCATTGGCGCACATATCGACTACCCCCCAGTAAAGCGAATCATATTTTCCAGCAGTCCGAGCCTGACCAATTTCCTTAAGGGGTATAAGGACCGCTTTCCTTAATTTACAAAGATCAGGCTTCAAAATTTCTTCGAACGTCGAATTTTCACAGATTTGGACTAAATTATTGCATTCTCTGAATGCTGCTCCATATTGAAAAATGTCCCACAAATAAAAAATAGATATATAACCATAAAGAAGTTCACACGTAGTATCGGTTGATTTATACGGCCGAAGAATATCTCTTGCTGGTACGTAGGAAAGGTTATGGAAGAACCGAATCGCCAAGGCAATATCGCGATCCATAAAGATTCGTTCTGAACTTATTTTCTCAATTCGTTCAGTCCCACTTTTTACGACCCCCTGCGATCTCTCCCCAACGATGAATTCGATGCTGTCTACACTCGCCTCCAGGCCAGCCAGAACGCCCGCAACGCTCATTTGCTTGGTCCCGCTGGTTGGATTGATTGCCAATGAATATTCCGAATACTCATCCAACTCTCGAAAGGCATGGACAAGTCGTTTTTGGGTATCCAGGAGATTGTCTTGGCATATCCCTGGTACATATTCGGAATCTGAAGAATATGGCTTGAACCCTGGAATCCCTCTCTCCAAAGCCCCTTCGCGAATGTAATCAGCCACTGCACAGGATTCCTCAGTATCGCTTGGAGCGAGCATAAATAGATCCGGACGTTCCTTCTCCAAATAGGATAGTATGCCCTCTGCGACATTGCTATATTTCCCAGCTGTCCCAGAGCCAACGGTTATCAATACTGCCTTTTTCGTTTTACTCATAACCAACCTTTTTCGCAACCAGTCCTCCAGCAATGCCTTGACTTTCTTTCCGGGCAAAGCAAGTGGCCAATCTGGATCCTTGAGATGTTCCAGGATTTCTGTCCCCAGATACGCTCTGCAGAGGTTGTCCGATAAAGTAAGGAAATCCGCACATAAGGATTCCCAGTATTCTCTCTCTACCATAACCAGCCTTAAATCGTTGTCCCGGCATAGTCCTCAGCCCGAATAAAGGTTCAGAAACAAAGGCTCCCAAGTATGTGTGCTTGAGCATGGGTAAAGAGAACACGATTGAATCAGTCCATGCGCAACGAAAACGTTTGCCAACGTTTTCCCTATCATGGTTCGAAAAGTTGACCTGGCGTATGCCTCTTGCATAGACATCCGCGCGCGCTTGGATATAAACCGAGCCATGACCCTGCATAAGTTCAAAAGGGCTGGAATCCAAAGAGGAATTTTTGGAGCCGCGGGAATGGTCCCTGCTGCCGTATATGAAAGAAAGAACTGGGAATTTTCGTTCGGAGATTCTGCGCATAGAAGTTGACTGGGAAGCCACGTGGGCTGAACAAGCTGATCGTTTCAATGTCCTTGGTTCCAAGGCATGCTCCGTGTGTTATGGGGGAAAGGAATCTGCCCGCCTTTGGATCTGCAGTTCGAAACCTCCGGACGTCCAGAATCCAATTGAAACTATCGACAACTGAACATCCGCGGCCGAAGCTGCAACTTTTCACATGCCAACAAAACGGGGTTCTTGTCCAATGTTTTTTTCCAGTTTTCTCCACCGCCATTCCCAAACTGTATCCGTATCCCTTCAGCAAACGTGTGTGACTTCGGCTTGAATTCCCCTTTGCGGGAAAGCATAGGCTGGGATCCGAACGAGATTAGGCCCCAAGGAGGTGGGGATTTAGGGCGTAGCCTTGGCTACGGGGCAGGAAATTGCCGTGATCCATGATGACTTGCTCGTAGATCGCGTGGAGCCACTGCCCTGGTTTGTCCATAACTTCTTGGTTTATCGGCACTGGTTATGGAAGAGCTGGCCGGTAAAGAATGTGGGGCGCAACCTTTGTTCCGGCCGAACCTGGTCTTGCTGGAATAGAGTTCCTGCGATGGAGGTCTCTCTTTTTTCAGATCAATGACCACCAGACAGCGCAGGCGGCGGTGGAGCAGCAGCAGGTCGATAAAGAACTCTTCGCCGTCGATTCCCAGCCGATACTGACTCCCCATAAAGGCTAACCTGCCGCCCATGGCCCGCAGTAAGTCTTCGATCCGGGCGATGAGCGCCGGCTCCAGCTCCCGCTCGCTGTGCCCTTCGCCCAGTTCCAGAAAGTCGAAGGTGTATTCGTCCTTCACCGCCAGCTTGGCCTGGGCGCAAAGCTCGGGCGTCAGCGTCTGGTCGAAGTTTGTCTGGCCCAGCAGGGATTTTTCATAGCTCTGGTTGTCAATCTGATGTATGACCACATTCTTGGACCAGCCGAACTTGCGAGTCATGCCCAGATAGAATTCCCGCTCCAGCGGGTCCTTGCAGCGCTCCAGGATGGCCAGGTTGTGGCTCCAGCCGATTTCTCGCACCAGTGGTGCGAGTTTTTCGAGTCCGGTGTACGCCTCGAAAAAGGCTTTCATGCGCCAGAGGTTGGAGGCCGAAAAGCCTCCCACACCGGGAAACTCCGTCCGCAGATCGGCGGCGAGCTGTTCCACCACCGCCTTGCCCCAGCCTTCAACATCCTGCCGCTCCACGATCATCCGGCCGATATCCCAGTACAGACCGACCAGCTCCTTGTTGACCGCCTTGAGGGCTTCGCATTGGGCGGAGCGGATGCGCTCTTTCACCTCGGCGAGGAGGTGCGCGTAGTTCGGGCCTGGACCGGCTTGTAGTCTCAGGTGTCAATGTAACCACGCAGCAAGGTTGCCGCGCCCCAGAGGTAGGATTCAAGTTGGGATTGGGAGATCATTGCCGACCTCCCGTTAGGCTATCCGCAGATTGCGCAGATTCACGCAGATTAAGGACGGCTCCTTGTGGCAGGAGGCTTTGAAATAGTTGATGACCTGAGATTCCTCAGTGCCAGATAGCCGATCCAGCGCCTCCAGAAACCCGTTGCCGAGTTCGGAATGAACCGCCATGGCCGCGCCAAAAATGGCATAGGTCTGCTCATCCCTCTTCAAATAATCTGCGTCCATCTGCGTAATCTGCGGATTCACCGAATCCAGCCATCTTTATGCAGCAGGGCTGTCAAGAGTCGAGGGCGGCTTCGATGGCGGCGATGTCGATCTTGACCATCTGCATCATCGCGTCAAACGCGCGCTTGGCGGCGGCGGGATCCGGATGGGTGATCGCTTCGATCAGGACGGTCGGTGTGATCTGCCAGAAGACTCCCCATTTGTCCTTGCACCAACCGCACTCGATTGCCTCGCCACCGTTGCCGATGATCGCATCCCAATAGCGATCCGTCTCAGCTTGGTCAGCCGTTGCGACCTGAAACGAGAAGGCTTCGTTGTGCTCGATACCAGGACCGCCATTCAGCCCGAGGCAGGGAATGCCCATCACGGTGAACTCCACCGTCAATACATCGCCTTTCTTCCCTGCGGGATAGTCTCCCGGCGCTCGGTGCACCGCCGTCACGCTGGAGTCGGGGAATGTCTGGGCGTAAAACCGAGCCGCCTCTTCGGCATCACCATCATACCAAAGGCAAATCGTGTTCTTTGTTGGCTTGCTCATGGGGTCCCTTTCAATCGAGGTAGGTTCAAAAGTAGGTTTCGGGAAAGCCGACGCTCCCTACCTGATCAACAAACGGAACCCCATGAATTCGACATCGCGCTGCCGTCTCGTTAGTGCTGGCCATTTCGAAGGGAGATTATCCGCAGATTGCGCAGATTCTCGCAGATTAAGAACGAATCTTTTGGGTTGGATAGCGGATCCAGAAACCCGTTTCCGAGCTCGGAATGCACCGCCATGGCAGCACCGATAATCGCGTAAGTCTGCTCATCCCTCTTGGAATAATCTGCGTCCATCTGCGTAATCTGCGGATTCATTGAATCGAGCTATCCGCAGATTGCGCAGATTCCCGCAGATTAAGAACGAATCTTTTGTGTTGGAGGCTTCCGGCACCGAAGTTGAGCAACAGAGCCCTATGGTGGCCGGAGGCTTTGAGATAGTTGATGACCTGAGATTCTTCCGTGCCAGATAGCCGATCCAGAGCCTTCAGTTCGACGATCACCGAATCAAAGCAGACGAAATCCGTCTTGTAGAGGGTTTTAAGCGGTTTGCCGCGATAACTGACCGGTAGCTGTTTCTCCCGCTGATACGGAATACCTCGCACAAGAAACTCCATCTCCAAAGCCTCCTGGTAAACGGCCTCCAGAAACCCGTTCCCGAGCTCGGAATGCACCGCCATGGCAGCACCGATAATCGCGTAAGTCTGCTCATCTCTCATTGAATAATCTGCGTCCATCTGCGTAATCTGCGGATTCATTCAATCAAGCCCTCCTTGGAAGAAAACTATCCGCAGATTGCGCAGATTCCCGCAGATTAAGGACGGTCCCTTGTTGCCGGAGGCTTTGAGATAGCTGATGACCTGAGATTCCTCCGTGCCAGATAGCCTATCCAGTGCCTCCAGAAACCCGTTCCCGAGCTCGGAATGCACCGCCATGGCAGCGCCGATAATCGCGTAAGTCTGCTCATCTCTCTTTGAATAATCTGCGTCCATCTGCGTAATCTGCGGATTCCTTGAATCAATCCCTCCTAATGCGACCCGCGCGCATGAAGGCACGGATGTTCTCCACGGGTGTCTCCTGCGGTAGGTCGCAACCCGTGCTCAACACGAAGTTCGGGAATGGCGCCATCTGCCGCAACAGCACCGTCACCTCATCTTCCACCTCTTGGGGCGTGCCTCGCAGCAGGCTGCCCGTCGGGCTGATGTTTCCCATGATGATGACTTCCTGCGGCACCTTCGCAGCAACCCCGGGGAGATCGACACCGGCATCGGGCGAATCAAGACTGATGGCGTTGACTCCGGACTCGACCATCTTGTTCACCAGATGCATGGTGTTTCCGCAAGTGTGATAGATGGTGGTAATCCCGGTGTATTTACAGCTTTGGATGATGTGGCGCACATAGGCCGCGGAAAATTCGGCAAACTGGTCGGGCCCCATCATCACTGCGCTCGGCTCGAGAATGCAGATCGCTTGCGCGCCGGCCGCGATGAGCAGGCGCACGTATTCCTGGATCCTCTCCGTGGTGAACCGGCATAGAACATGCAACTCGTCTGGGCGCAGGACCGTCGCCATCGCTGCCTCGTCCGCGCCCAGCATCAGGGCTGCAAGCGTGTAAGGACCCGTTACGTAGGCGCCTTTCACGATGGTATCGGGGAGCCCGAGGCTCATCATCTTCATCGTTTCAATATAGCCGAGGAGTCGTGAGTCAAAGGCAATATTGACCTGTGAAATGCGCTCCAATTCCTCCAAGCAGGACGCGGTCCTCACCACCGTAGCCGATTCCGCCTGTGGAAAGAGGGTGTAGTAGCCAAGTGCATTCGCCTCGACCGCCAGGTCCATGAGGGGAAACATCACATCCGGTTCAAACGTCTCGGCAATGGCCCTCAATACACGAAAATGCTCTCCGAAGTTTTGCTGCGCCAGCTTGATCGAGCTCTGGACAATATTGATCCCGGGGAATCCAATCAGCGGCGCAACAACGCGACGGCCCTCGCGCTGAGTACGCTCAAATTTCTCCTCAAATGGGCTTTGTGTCATACCTCCCCCGCTTCCTCTCAACCCGTTTCCCCTGCCCCTGTTTGCTCGTACAATACCTGAGTGCCTCTCGGCAACCTGAAAGCTCTTCGCCCGGCTTTCCGAGTACCCGTCCAGGTCCGCCTGATCAGGCTCGAGGTCGTCCGAAAACCCAACCTGACCTCTCCATCCGGATTTGAAGAGCCTCCCGCAGAGGGCGCAGAGAACGCGGTGGCGTTTTCGACTCGGCCATGGGGGTGGGTAGGGTCAATGCTCTGATCCCTACCTTTTGGAGAGGGTTTTGGGGAAATTGACTTTCTGCGGACCAATCTGCAGCGTTCCCTCAGGCCGCTATTCCGTCAGCACGAGCACACGATAGAAACGCACTGGTGTGGATGCGGCGGTCGGGTCAACGACCTCGCCCATACCGTTTACCACCGCGGTGAACGCTCCGCCGGAGAGATCGCTCCACGCACCCGCGTTGAGTGCGTCTCGATACTGAACCTGATAGGTCCGGCCGGCGACCGTCGAAAAGCGGACATGGAAGCCCGCATCGGTAAGGAATCCGCCCTGCAGGATCTCAAATCGCGAATCGGCATCGCGCGGATCGGTCCCGGCCATGTATTCGGACCGGTTGTCCCAGCCATCGCCATCAGGATCAGCCGTATCCCCGGAAATCGCGGGATCGAGCAACTCTGCTTGGGTAAAGTTGGCGCTTTTCCAGGCGACATAGTCATCCGTGTCCAACGTTCCAGGCGACCCGCCCGACACCTGACTCGCCTTCCAAGAAGCAGCCAACCCGTAGTCGTCGTCTTCAAACGGCCGTGCCAGTTCAAGCGAATACCCCTCACCATCGGCCGCCGTCGGCCACGGAGAAGCGTCGTCATACTCAAACTCGATCAAGGCGTTGCCCGCGCCGTAGGATAGCTTGAGCAGCTCTCCGCTGTTGGCTAAGCGTTCGTCCCCGGTCGCCCAGAGGTACTCGCCCGCAACCGGCAATCCGGTCCCATAACGCCGCTCGAATGCAGATCGATCACGGACCACCAGGACGAACTCACCGGGAGCCAGCTGTGTGATCACGCCGTCGGCGAAATCGAAATCGATGCCCTTGGTAAAGCGCAGCTCAGTCAAGTCCAGCACCGTATCGCCACGATTGTAGAGTTCGAGGAATTCGAAATCGTCTTCGTCAAACCCTGCCAGCTGGTCGTCCAGGCTCGCCGTCGGATGATACATGATCTCGGTCAGCTTCAGATCCTGAACCAAGGAATCCCATTGCGTGGGCAAGCCAGGCGTGAACTGAACCGGCTCCGACCAATGACTCCAGCGACCTGATGAATCCAGCATCCGGACGCGCACCCGATAAAGGCCGTCAAACTTCAGGGCATTCGCAGGGATGGTGATCGTCGGGGAGTACGTGTTGAGGATCCCGCTCTCCCAGGTCGACGTGATCTCGTACTTCCTTGGCTCAGCCGGGTTGAACCCTGCCGATAGCGGATCGCTGATTTCCGCTGCCCTCCATTGCATGCCAGTGAACCTGGCTCCCGACGGACTCTGAAATGCGCCGGTCTCAAAGGTTAAATCATCAATCGGCAATCCCGGGGAGAACGAGGAAATGACCGGCTTGGCCGGAATCAAATGATTATCGGTCAGGATGCTCGAATCGATCCAGGCGCTTCGCGTCTGAACGTAGGCCTTCAATTTCGCCACCATCCCCGAGAAGGTCCGGCCTGGCGCCGATTCGTAGTAGCGCCCATGGCCCGCCTTGCTCTGATTGATATAGGAGGAGACCAGGATCGGATTGTAATCCCACATGGCGCGGTCGGCGTCGACGAACGACGAGACACCGAAGCCCGGGGTGAAGACCACTTGCGCGATCTCGTCGAGCAGTATTCCTGTTTGTTCGGAATTGAACAGGAGATCCCGGATTTCACGCATACGATTTCGATAGGCCATGGCGAATTCCGGATGCGTAAAGACGTAGTCGTTCAACGGCCCCCTGCCACCGCCCCCGCCATAAGTAGTGGTCCAGGTCAGATCCAGGTCCCAATTGATCACGCTCCAGCGCGAAGACTCTGGATTATGGAAAAAGAAATAGTTCTTGCCGGCGTGGTTGTCGTAGTCATGAATCGCCTCCATGATGGAACGCCAGCTGTAATATTGGTCGAGATCAAGATTTGAACGCCACCAATCCGCAGTCTTGGCCTGGGTCTGATAGGTCAGAAACGCGTTGAGATCGGATTTATCCTTCGGTTGGGTCGGCCCCTGATTGTTCAACTCACCAGTGCCGCCCTCCATTTTATAGAAATTCCCGTCCGGCAGATCATGCTCCTGGAGGAACCGGCCATCCGGCTGCTCGATGACCATGTACAGTCCCTGGAAGTCTGTGCTGTACTGGTCCCCACCACCGTTCTCGTCGGCCTGTTCGACAATGCGGAAATGCATGTAGTGCGTCTTTGGCGCTGCGTTGTCCGCGAGGTTATGGAGTTTGAAACCCGCCCCCTCGAAGAGCCCCTGCTCGCCACGTTGCAGGAAATCGCCCTGCTGGATTAAGGCCGAGAAATTGAGCTTCTTCCATAGAGTGTCGTATGGCCGCCCGTAGTCGTCATGCGCCTGAAAATCATGGGAGCGTAAGAAGTCGAACTTCCACATGTTCTTTCCCATGGAGTAGCGCCAAACGCCGCCGCGTGCGCGGAATCGAACGTGGTCATAGACCTCGCCGTTGTACACCAGGGTCCCACGCCATGGATAATCACTGCCCCAATAGCCGCCGGCCGTCGAGTTGGGGATGCTCATCGCGTCTTCGTGGCTTTTCCTGGTCGTGATCAGGTGAATCACCGGGACCGAGCCGAGCAGTTCAGGGGGATAGGTAACCGGACTCGTTACCCCAGGCCGTGCAGACGCCGTCCAGGCGGGCAGACCGTCGTAAACAAAGAATGCAAAATTGGGCTGCTCATCGTCTGGATAAGGGACAACCACGCTGTTGCCGAGCGCGTCAGAGGCGGTGATTCTGTAACGGACGAGATCGCGATGGCCAAATAGGTCGGCGGGCAGTCGAGCCGAGAAGACATCGTCACCCCAGACCGCATCCCCCGCCGATCCCTCGTCACCCATCGACACGCGCGTCCATTGCGTGTTGTACGCGGTGGTCCCGATCTCGATGTACGCACCCGGATGGACCACTTGGTATTCCAAGTACACCTCGCCGATGCCATCCGAATCGGTCGCTTTGATGGTGATCGTCACGGCATCGGTCGAGGTCGGCTGGGCAGGTGAGTGGCTGACCTGCCGCAGCAACGGCGGGGCATGTTCCGAATAGACGGAGTTCTGGCGTCCTGGGGTGGGCGCACCGATACTGCTTCTCCAAGCACCACCCAGATCGTTGTCCATGAGAGGATGAATCAATTCCATGGAGGCGCCGGTTCCGTTGGCGCCTGTCGGCCACGGGAAACCTGATTTGTAGGTGACCTCGTCAACCACTTCATCCAGGTTGTTGCGCAAGGTGACGGACTCGCCCTCATTGCTCAAGCGATCGCCGGTCTCCCAGGCAGCATAGGGCGTAAGGCCGAACAACGCCTCAAAATCAGCAATACCTTCCGCCACGAGCAGGTACCCGCCGGGTTGTAAGGTCCGCT
>CALLYA010000538.1 GCA_937875495.1 uncultured Verrucomicrobiota bacterium | reverse complement strand
TCCGGATGGGGAGGTCAGGTTGAGAATGCGGCTACCTTTTCGGACGGGCTCTAGCTTCAAGTCGCTTTTGGCGATCCGTTTGCTTCAGGCCTCAAACCTTGCAACAGCATGCGCGGACCAGACTTGCCACGCCATTGGTTCCACTCCAGCTCGAACAGGATGTCCATGACCGGATAGAGCGGCAGGTCGGCCATTCCAAAACCAACGGCCTCAAGCGGTCCCGCACCGTTGCGCAGCAGATGCATGCGCACATGTCCATTGCCGAATCCACGCGGCGGCCCCTCGAGCGCCACGCCACGCGCCATCAGGAGCGGACGGCGCATTCCCATCCCACACGGCTCCAGGAGTTCCAATTCCTGGATCAAGCCCGCGTTCACGTCCCCTAAATCGAGCTCGGCATCCACCTCGTGGACTCGATCCATCGTCTCCAGAGCCACATGCTCCCGCACATACGCATCCAAGAGCGGTCCGATCCGCTCAATCTCCGCACAGGCAAGCGAAAACCCCGCCGCCTGGGGATGCCCACCCAGCCGGGTCAGCAGCGGCCGCACACAAGCCATCGCCGAAACCAGGTCGATCCCGGGTACGCTCCGTGCCGAGCCCTTGGCCTCGCCTTCCCCACTGCGGGATACCACCAGGCAAGGACGGTGAAACCTGCGGACCAATCGCGAGGCCACGATCCCAAGCACGCCTTCGTGCCATCCCTCCCCGGATACCACGATAAATCGGGAATCCGAGCCCCTTGCTCCGTCTTCCCATTGGCGGACCGCCTCCTCGAAGACCGCCTGCTCGACCGACTTCCGCTCCTGATTCAAAAGATCCAGGCGCTTGGCCTGCTCCCGCGCCGAATCAACCTCTACGCTCAAAAGGAGGTCCAGCGCCATGCGCGGATCCGACATCCTGCCCGCAGCGTTGATCCGGGGCCCGAGCCCAAAGCCAAGGTCCGAGGCACACACCTGCCCGTTCACACCCGCGATCTCGCCCAATGCGGCCAAGCCCGCGCCCGGAGCGAGTTCCCAATGGCGGATGCCTCCGGTCACCAGGACCCGGTTCTCGCCCAGCAGCGGGACCAAATCCGCAACCGTGCCGAGCGCCACCCACGGCAGTACCGCGCGCAGGTCAAACCGGTCGGAGGCCTGCCCGCCTTCCATTCGCAGACGCTTCACCAGTGCATGGGCCAGCTTGAAACAGAGCCCAACAGACGCCAGCCCCGCCCCCGCGGTCCCCTGGCCGGCGACGAAATGCGGGTTGATAAAAAAAGGCGATGGCCGCTGCCGGGTTCCAGTCGCGCCCGCATGGTGGTCGATGACCACAACGTCCATACCGTGATCCATCAATTCACGCACCACGTCCACGGCGTGCGTCCCACAATCCACCGCGATCAACAACTCCGGCCGCTCCGTCGCCACACACCGCGCAACGGCCTCAGGAGTCATTCCATACCCCTCCTCATGCCGCTGGGGGACAAAGCTCGAAACCGCTCCGTCCAGCGCTTTCAATACCCAGTGCAGAAGCGCGTTCGAGGTCAGACCATCCACATCGTAGTCGCTGAATATGCAAATGCGCTCACGTGCGTGAAGCGCAATGAGGATCCGCTCCACCACCGAGCTCATCCCCTCGATCGCAAACGGGTCTTCCAACGATCCCAAACGCGGGTTCAGGAGCCGGTCCACCTCGGCCGGGTCACTGAATCCACGCCCAACCAAGATCCCTGCCAACAATCGACCGATGCCGAGCTCGCGCTGCAATCCCTCGACCGATGCTTCATCCACGTCTCTTAACCGCCAATGCCTATCCATGAACAGATGATCCCGTGCCCTTGAGTCTCCCCCACCAAATTCAAAAAAAACCAACCCCCAAGCCTCGGTGCGACCGCCTCTACGAGCGATCTCATGGAGACGTATGAGATCAGTCACAACCATCGGACGAGTGCGTCTATTCTACCGGACTATCGCAGGAATTGCTTCAGAAACTTGCCTCTCCCAGGCGATTCGTCTATGCATCACACCATTGTCCTGCATGGAATGAATTCCCTCCAGTGACAAGCCTGATCCGGTGGTCCGATCACTGGAAATGCAATACCCCTCGCCTGTTCTTCGCCTTCCCGGATACGATTAATTCCGATAGCAAAACCCATTCACGGCCTGGTGCCGTCTCCAAAGCTCTCGTTATGGATACAACCATCAAAAACCCCAACTATCTGGACGCCCTTTTGGCAGACCAGGGCGCGGCCCTACTGCGGCTGACCCGGCAAATCCTCATGCTGACCGGGATCGTGCTGGCACCTTGGCTCTTCGGCTCCGTTGAGACATGGTCGAAGATTGTTGTTTTGTTTCCGATCTACCTCTCAGCCCTGCTCCTGCTGCGGGAGCGCTGGATCGCCAAAAACCGGTTGGAAGTGCCGTGGCCGACCCTCACGCCCCTGCCCAAGACCCTGAAGCTCGCGGTCCTGCTCCTGCTCCTCATCCCCCTTGCGCAGTGCCTGAACCGTTCGCATTACGTGTCACCCTCGACAGGCGCCGTTTACGCCATCGACTACCTGACCTTTCTGCCCAGCACCGTCAATCGCCAAGCCACACTCGCTGCATGGCCGAGCCTGCTCGGCGCGTTCATCGTCCTGATGACCGTCCCAAGCCTCTACCTGTGGCCGCACCCACGCAGGTATCGCGAGAAACTCCCGCCGCGAGCCCCCGGCGTGCCGCCGATCATCACCCGCCGGGTCTTCGTCGAAATCCTGGTGGTCAATGTCATGCTCATCGCCTTCTTCGCTCTCTTCCAGCGCTTCGCCGGGGCCGTGAGGATCTACGGCCTGCGGGATGTCTTCTTCCGCAATTTCTACGGCCCCTTCATCTACGAAAACCACGCCGGCCAGTACCTGAACCTCCTGCTTCCCCTTGCCCTCGGCGTCGCCATCATGAAGTGGCAACCGAACCGAGAATTCGGCAGCAGTTCCCACCCGCTCTGGGCCATGGCCGCCATGCTGATCGCGATCGGCACCTTCTTCTCCAATAGCCGTGGGGCCATCGTCTTCGGCGCAATCGGCCTCTTCTTCTTCTGGATCATCCAGTCGTTCTATCAAGGAAAATTCTTCCGCGCCTTCGGCAGCCTCATCGTCGGGGTCGCCCTGCTGGCCGGTACCCTCTGGTCGTTCGGTCCCGAATCCGTCATCGCTGAACTCGGCACCATCCAGAACGATCTTCACGAGTACTCGACCAACATCCGATGGATGACCTATCAGGTCACAACCGAGATCATGGAGGACTACCCGATCTTCGGAACCGGCTACCAGACCTGGGCCAGCATCTTCCCCAAGTACCAACCGGTCGAGCTGCGCGGCCGCTGGGAAACCGCACACTCCGACCCGATGCAGTTCGTCGCGGAGATGGGTTGGGTCGGTGCCGGCTGCCTGCTCCTGTTGTGCATCGGCCTTGTCCTCGCCTGGCGCCAAGAGACACCCAGGCGGAGTATCCCCATCGCTTGCGGCTCCTTCGCCGGTTTCCTCGCGCTCTTCGGAAATAGCCTGATCGATTTTCCCTTCGCCGTGCTTTCCATCTCCTTGACCGCGATGGCCGTCCTTGCCCCGATCCGCAGACCGCCCGCCATCCCGAAACCAGCAGCCAGCCCCAATCCGACGCCCATAAACGAATCCGCGTGAGCATCAGCCCGTCCGAAAAGACGCGA
>CALLYA010000537.1 GCA_937875495.1 uncultured Verrucomicrobiota bacterium | reverse complement strand
GAGAGGACATAGGCGTTGGTCAACACCCCGAACGCGCGACCGACGAGGTCGTAAAAAATCTTCGGCTGTGTCTCCAAAATGGTCTGCCGTGCGTTGCGCTCGTTCTGAACCAGGGTACGGATGACACCGGAGAGCCGTAACAGTAGATCCTCTTCCGATTCCCCCAACGTGGTCTGGTTCGAGATCTGGAAGAAATTGCCCATGGCCTCCGTCCCCTCGCCGAACAATCCGCGTACGACCAGGCCGACTTTTGCGACGCCCTGAACCGTTGGGCTGATCTGATCGAGTAGGACCATTGCCGGCAGATGCAGCATGACCGACGCCCGCATGCCAGTACCGACATTGGTCGGACAGGCCGTGAGGTAGCCGAGATTGTTGGAGAAGCCAAAGGGCAATCGCTGTCCGAGCTGCGAGTCCAACGCATCGGCATGTTGCCACGCATGATCGAGGTCAAACCCACCCTTGATCACCTGGAGCCGCAAATGATCTTCCTCATTGATCATCACGCTGATCGATTCGTCGGCGGAAACCACCACTCCCGATCCATGACTGCGAGCTGCCAGCTCGCGGCTGATGAGATGCCGCTCCACCAAGAGACGTTTGTCCATGGGATCGAGCGAGGAGAGCGGCCAGAAGTAAGCATTCTCCATCTCCTTCAGGGACTTCACCTCCGGCACCACCCGCTCCAGGATCTGTTCCTGCTGGCTCTCCGTCGCACGCCCGGGGAAGGGCACATCGGTCAAATTGCGGGCCAATCGAATGCGGCTGCTCATCACAATATCGCAATCCGGTCCGCTCGAACCGAGCCATCGGACAAGTTGTTGGGCCAATCGGGATATATCCGGCATCATCTCTTCCATTCGCAGGCCATCCATTCGGACCACTCGGCCAGATCAGGCATCAGGATGCTCGTGCACCCGCCGCTCCAACTCCTGGATGCGGTCGCGCAGTTTCGCGGCCTCTTCGTAGTGTTCGGAGCGTACGGCGGTCGCAAGCGCCTTTTTCAAATGCTCAATTTCACGATGCAAGACCTGCTCCTGGTCGAAGCCGGGAGCCACCTTACCCAAATGCTCCATCCCCAAATGCATCCCCGACAGCAACTCGGTCAATTGCTCACGGAAGGCGTCATAACAACCCACACATCCTAATCGCCCCGTCCTTTTAAAGTCCGAGAACGACATTCCGCACTTGTCGCAGGAGGGATTGGGTCCGGAAACCAAGGAGCCCAAGCCCTTGAGGCCTGCCTGGTGCGGCGCCGTTTCGGCGGGAGGGGAGCCCATGAAAGAGCTGAGAGTGGGTGCGGACAGCCCCTCCTTCAGTACGCCTTTAGAGGCGGCGCACGCAGTACAGAGGCAGAGCTTCGTCAGCTTCTGCCCCTCAACGGTTGTCAGAAATACCGTCGCCTCATTCTCATTGCAGATTTGACATTTCATGGCAGAGGAATCGGTTCACCCTCAGTCTGCACCAGGCCATGAAACTTTGCAATCAGTTGCTTGGTGATGGGACCGGGCGTGCCGTCGCCGATCGGCCGGCCGTCGATCTTGACCACGGGAATGGCCTCCGCCGCCGTGCCGGTGAGGAAGCATTCGTCCGCAATAAATAGATCGAATCGGGTCAGAGTCTGCTCCTGGAACGGAATCCCCGCCGCCTTGGCCAGCTCGATCACCGTGTCGCGCGTGATGCCGCGCAACGCGCCCGCGGAAATCGGAGTCGTGATCAGGACACCGTTCTTCACAATAAAAAGGTTGTCGCCTGTGCACTCGGCCACGTACCCGTCCGAGTTGAGCATGACCGCCTCCGGCACACCGGCGTTGATCGCCTCAATCTTGGCAAGAATGTTGTTCAGGTAGTTCAAGCTCTTGATGGCGGGACTCAGCGCCGCGGGGTGGTTGCGTATCGTGGCAACGGTGACCACGTCCATCCCCTTTTCGTACATCTCCTTCGGATAGAGCTGAATCGAATCGGCGATCACGAAAATGCTCGGCTTGTCACAGAGATACGGGTTCAAACCCAACGTCCCCACGCCCCGTGTCACAACCAATCGGATGTATCCGCTCTTCAGCCCGTTGACCGCGCAGGTCTGAACCACGGCATCCATGATCTCCTGCTGGGACCATGGCATTTTCAGCATGATCGCGCGGGCGGATTCGAAGAGCCGGACAATATGCTCCTTGAGCCTGAACACCCGACCGTTGTATGCGCGGATCCCTTCGAACACGCCGTCGCCATAGAGCAGCCCATGGTCAAAAACGGAGATCACCGCCTGGTCTTTTTCGACGAACTCGCCGTTGAGATAGATCTTCACTACGCACTCCTCATTGGTTTGTGCTTGCAGGATGGGAGCCTGGGTCGGTACCGGGATCGCGAACCGTCAAGAAAATAGCCGACCGTCAGCCATGGTCAAAACTCTCGGGAAATGTTTGGAAATGCCTTCGTCATGAGTGACAAGCACGATTGCAGCCTGGGCCAGAGCACATGCCTCGATCATCGCCTCCAGGACCCGTTCCCCCGTCGTGGAGTCAAGGTTGCCGGTCGGCTCATCCGCGAAGAGCAAGGCGGGCGTATTGATCAGCGCGCGGGCCGTGGCCACCCGTTGCTGCTCACCACCCGAAAGCTCGTGCGGCCGGTGCCGCATCCGATCCTTTAGTCCCAGCGACTCCAACAGGGCGCGACCACGATTTCGCTCCGCCTCGCCGTACCTCCGCAGGATCCGGGCCGGCAGAAGGACGTTTTCCAGGGCGTCCAACTCGGGGATCAGCTGATACGACTGGAAAATAAACCCGATCTCCTTCGCTCGAAGCCGAGCACGGGCACTGCGGGTCTGCTTGTAGAGCGAGGTGCCGTTGAGCCAGACCTCCCCCGCATTGGGCGTGTCCAGTCCGGCCAGACAGTTGAGTAGCGTACTCTTCCCGGAGCCGGAGGCACCCACCACCGCCACTTTCTGGCCGGCGCACACCTCGAATCCGACATCGACGAGGACATGCAGTTCCCGCGAGCCCATCGAATAGACCTTGTGCAGGCCCGTTGCGCGAAGAAGGGGGTGCGGGTCCACACTCCCCATCTCCACCCTCCCGTTCGTGTCGGTCGCTTCTTCCACTCTCTGTCCCCCTTGCTCCACGGCTTTTCCCTTAACTCGAACGCAGCGCCTGTGCCGGATCCATCCGCCCCGCCCTCATGGCGGGTATCAGGGATGCCACGATGCAGATCACCATGGCACTGAGGATGATCGTCACCAGATCCTTGGGAATGATCAACGCCGGGATTTCACTGAAATGGTAGATGTCCTTTTCCAGCAACCCGACCCCAGTCCAGCGCCGCATTTGGGAGACAATCTCGTTGCGGTAGTCGAGCACGATCAGGCCCAGGCCCAGCCCGAATGCAGAGCCGAGTATCCCGACAATGAGCCCTTGCGCGACAAAGACGCCTGAGACCTGGGCCGGAGATGCGCCCATGGCCATTAACGTTCCGATCTCGCGCGTCTTTTCCACGACAATCGTGATCAGCGTACTGCACAGTCCAAAGGCGGCCACCAGGATGATCGACATCAGCAGGTAGAGCATCACGTTCTTCTCCACCGCCAGCGCGGAGAAAAGACGGGCATTGCGCTCCATCCAGGTCTCCACCCGCATTCCGGGCCCAAGGCGTTCACGCAGCGCCCGGGCAACCAGGTCCGCCTTATAGGGATCAGCAATCATCACCTCTAGATGGTGCGCGCCTCCCGAGAGATCGTAAACGTCCTGAGCACTCTCGATCCCCATGATCAGGAAGCCCGAGTCGAACTCCCAGAAACCGGTCTGAAAGATGCCCACCACCCGCATGTCGCGGGGGAGCACAATCTCGTCAGACGGCCGCAACGCGGAGGGACCGGTCACTGTGATGGTGTCGCCGACCAATAGTTCCGAATCCTTGGCAAGGTCGACGCCGACCAGTACCTCGTCCCAGTCCAGCTGAGCGGTCCCGGATACCATCAATTCCTCCAGGCCCAAGACCTCTATCGTGTTGTCGGAAATCCCCTTCAAATACGGCACCTGAAACCGCTGCCGGGTCTCCACCAACGCAGGACCGATCACGTTCGGCTCGACACTCTCAATCGCGGAAATCGATTGCGCCGTCGCATCGCTCCGGATGGCCTCCGCGATCGAATCGGCATCCCAAAGGACATTTCCGGTCGAGACGATGATGTGGGCGTTGAACCCCATCAGCTTCTCCTTGATCATCTGGTCGAACCCCGCCATCACGGGAATCACTACGACCAGGATCCAAACCCCGATCATGACCCCGAGGATGCTGATCACGGTGATCGCCCCGACAAAGGTCCGCTTGGGCCGAAGATATCGCAGACACAAAAACCACTCGAACGGCAAGGGCATTACTCGCTCTCCGGTTCCGACTCCGTGTCGCCCGCTTCACTTGCTGTATCCTCACCCGACAGGGGGCGCATGTGGGGGAAGAGAATCACGTCGCGAATCGATTCCGCCCCGGTCATCGCCATGACCAGACGGTCAATCCCCAAACCGAACCCACCGGCAGGCGGCATGCCGTGCTCCATCGCCGTCAGAAAATCCTCGTCCAGGATCTGCGACACCTCGAAGTCCTCATCGCCTTCCTTGCGGATCCGTGCCTGCTCCTCAAATCGCGCCCGTTGCACGATCGGATCGTTCTGCTCACTGTATCCAGGGGCGATCTCCTGTCCGCCCATGATCATTTCGAAGACATCCACATGCGTAGGATCTCCAGGCACCAGCCGGGCCAAGGGGACCAGTTGCGCCGGTAGCTCAAGCACAAAGGTCGGATTGAGCAGCCGGCATTCCACCAGTTTCTCGAAGACCTGATTGGTGACGTCCACCGGATTGTCCAAGCCCTCGACGGAAACTCCGAGTTGATGCGCGCGCGCCTTTTGTCCCGCCGAATCCAGGTCGTACCAATCCGCACCGGCCGCCTCACGAACCAGGTCGTCGTAACGCGCTCGACGCCACGGCCGGGATAGATCAATCACGCGTCCATCCTCCTGTGGCAGGGATAGGCTGCCGATCACGCGCTCGGCCACCGCACAGACAAGATCCTCCACCAACGCCATCACAGTCCGGCAGTCGCCAAAGGCCTCGTACGCCTCGAGCATCGTGAATTCCGGGTTGTGCCGGCGACTCAATCCCTCGTTGCGAAAATTTCGATTGATCTCGAACACCTTGTCGAACCCACCCACCAACAGGCGCTTCAGATACAACTCAGGCGCGATCCGCAGGAAGAGGTCCATCCCCAACGCTTGATGATGCGTCACAAACGGCTTCGCCGCCGCTCCCCCGGGAATCGGTTGCATCATCGGCGTCTCGACCTCCCAGAAGCCGCGATCCTCCATGAAACGGCGGATCTCGCGCACAATCTTGATCCGGGTCTGAAAGCGGGCGCGCGTCTCCGGACGTGACATCAGATCGAGATAGCGCTGCCGGTAACGCTTTTCCACATCCTTCAACCCATGCCACTTCTCCGGCATTGGGCGTAGCGCCTTGCAGAGCACACAGAACGAATCGGCCTTCAGAGTGGTCTCCCCGGTGCGCGTCGTGAAGAGACGCCCCTCCACCCCGATCCAATCCGCCAACTCCAGTAGCTTGAACCGCTCGAACGCATCCTCCCCGACCTGGTCCCGGCGAACGAATACCTGGAGCCGACCGCTAAGGTCCTCGATGTCGACAAAGATCACCTTGCCCATGCTCCGGTAGGCCCGAACGCTATTCTTGAAAAAGGCAGTTGGATGATTATTGAGCTTGGTGCAATCCTTG
>CALLYA010000536.1 GCA_937875495.1 uncultured Verrucomicrobiota bacterium | reverse complement strand
AAGGCGCGTTCCATCATGCGTCGCCTCCAGGCAATGGTTGCCGATCCGTCCGATCATTGTCTGAATCGAAATCGAAATCGGGATCGAAATCGGAATCGATTCCTGTCCTGGTTGGCACCTGCCCTCACGGACCGCTCCAACTTTGCTGCCGAGTTGTGTCGGTTTCTAAAGTTAGAATCTCATTCCGCGTTCTTTCGATACCGAGACCGATAGCGACCCCGACCCCGATCTAGCTTCGCCATGGACCTTTTCGGACGGGCTCTAGCTAAAAAAATCCCAAAAGTTAAGGGATTAGGGCATTGACCCTACCCAAACCCGTGGCCGGGTCGAAAACGCCACCGCGTCCTCTGCGTCCTCTGCGGGAGGCTCTCCGTGTCCGGATGGGAATGGAGCGGTCAGGTCGGGAAAGCGGCTACCTTTTTCGGGCGACCTCTGGCTTGTCCACTACATTTTGTATTGTGGGATCTTGAGCAATGCCCCGCCACGGAGGGCGGACTGATGGGCGACGATGCCGGCGACGGTCATATTGAGAGCTTGGGCGATATTGACCAGGGGGGTGCGCTCTTGGAGGATGGCGGTGATGAACTCATCGGTGAGGTAACCGTGGGAGCCGCCGTGTCCGCCTGCGCCTACGGTCGGCGGTAGGGGCGGGCGATCGAGTGAGGGGAGTTCGTTGGTCAAGCCGTCGTATTGTCCGTAATAGGTCCCTTTCTGGCCGCGGACCCTGCCCATTTCGCCGCTGAAGCCGGGGGTATCCCAGCTGACGGCCATGCGTGCGGAGCCGCCTTCGGAGGTTCGGAAGAGGGCGATCTCGGTGCCGAACGGGTTTTGATAGCGATTGTTCTGGGGCATCAGATGCTCGATCACGCTCGGCATGCCCATGCAGGAGACCTCGGTATAACTGCCTCCGGTCGGACCGGTGAAATAGGCATTGGAGTGGGTGGGGTACCACTGCGGTGGGAGGCCGACGCGCCAGTCCTTGAAGGAGGGGATGGGTTCCGGCATGTAGTGGTAGTACTCGCCTTCGGCGTAGACGAGCTTGCCGAAACCGCCGGCCCGATAGATCTCACGCATGGCGTGGAGCTCTTGATGGAAGTAGGAGGTCTCGAACATCATATAGGTCCGGCCGGATTCCTTCACGGCCTCGTAGAGCTCCTCGGCGTCTTCAAGACTGCCGAAGACGGCGGGGACGGCGCATGCGACGTGCTTGCCCCGCTTGAGCGCCTCGATGCAGTGGCGTGCGTGGCTCGGTGCATCGGTGGCGATGAAGACGGCCTCGATTTGGTCGTCGAGAACCAGTTCTTCCAGGGACGGGTATGTCTTTGAGCAGCGGCATGCCTTGGCGAGCTGTTCGCATCGCTCGGGAATGAGATCGCTGACGGCTACGATCTCGACATTGGGATGATCTTGAAACCCGAAAGCGGCACCGAACTGGCATACCCCGTAACCGATGATGCCGACGCGGATTTTACGATCCGAGACCGGTTGCCAGCCTTGGGAGGACCCCCTGGTCTCCGCCAATTCTTCAAACCCCTGAATATCAGGGGCGGCTTGGGGGCTGGATGGCAGACCAAGCATGACGGCTCCAAGCGCGGACGATTTAAGGAACGCTCGGCGGGAAGTGGCTCGTTGGGACATGTCGCGATCTCCGATTTCGGGCGTGGGTTAATGAGCGATGAGGTAGATGGAATTCTTGCCTTTGAGGTAGAGCTGATCCCCGACGACAACGGGTGAGGCGTCGAAGCCGTCATCCAGGGTATTGGTGGCGAGGATCTCCAATTTGTCGGCGGCCTTAAGGACGACGATGGCGCCCTCGCGGCCTGCGAAGTAGATGCGGTCCTGCACGCCGATGGGGCTGGCGTACAAGCTGCGAATCCCTTCGAGGGATTCTCTTTGGAAGAGGGGCGTCCCGTCCGAAGCCCGGAAGCAGGAGACAACCCCACGATTGGCCGATAGAACGTAAATCCGACCGTCATGCAGGAGCGGGGAGGGGACGTATGGAGTGTCCTTATCAACCTGCCATGCAATGGCATCGGTGCCGGAGAGGTCACCGGTACGATCTGCTCGGATGGCCATGAGATTACTCCCGCGGTAGCCACTGGTGCAATAGATCATTCCATCGCCTGGGACGGGTGTGGGGATGACGTTTTCGGTCTGACCGCTGCATTGCCAAACGACCTCGCCGGTCTTGACGTCGTAGCTGCGCACGAAATTGGTGGCATTGACGACGACCTGGAGCCGGTCATTGACGTTGAGGACCACTGGTGTGGACCAACTGGTCTGCTCATCCCGTTCGCGCTTCCAGAGGATATCACCGCTTTCTTTATCCAGGGCGTAGATGAAGGAATCGCCTTCCTGATCGGCGACCACGATCAGGGCGTCGCCGGCGAGGGCGGGGGAGCTGCCTTCGCCGAACCCTGCGCGCATCTTCATGGGTGGCATTTCGCGGCTCCATACGAGGTTGCCGTCGAGGTCGAGGCAGTAGACGCCGCGGGAGCCGAAGCTGGCCCAGAGATGGGTCCCATCGCTGACCGGGGAGAAGGAGGCGAAGCCGTGATCCGGGTGATGCCCCTCATGCGGCAGGCTCTTGCAGACGGTGGTCTGCCAGAGTGTCTGGCCGGTGTGCCGATCGAGGCAGACCAGGTCGAAGTTGTAATCCCCGGCGGGACGGCGGCTCATGGACCGACGCGATTCACCCCCGGTCGAGCCCTGTTCTGTTCCGGGCAGATTGATGGCGGTCTGAAACACCAACCGGTCCCCGATGATGATGGGAGTAGAGGAGCTCGTGCCGGGGACGGGGACTTTCCATTGTACGTTCTCGGTCTCGCTCCAATGAATGGGCGGGTTGCCCGAATCGACGGAGCCGGTTGCGTGGGGTCCGCGCCATGCGGGCCAATCCGCGGCGGTAACGGGGATATACAGGGCCAGGAGGCCGAAGATCATTGCGATTGTCGCGGGCATCGGATGTTTGGGGCGACTTGGAGCGTGGTTCGGTGGGTTCTTGGCGATCTTTTGGGAATCCATACCGTGTCATTCCTTTGGTCGTCGATTGCGGCAATGCGTTTGGGTGTCCGTCCGATGATGGTTGAGCCCGATCCGGACTCCGGAATCCGCTGATTCAACGGATCTACGCGTCCGTTATTGTACCTCAGCTGGAAGGCAAGCTCCCGTCCGAAAACGCTGCCGTTTCCTCTGCGGGCCGGATGGAGAGGACTTGCGCGGAGGCGCCGAGGTCAGAGCGCAAGGGGTAGGGCGAAGGGAGCGGAAATCGAAATCGAAATCGAAATCGAAATCGAAATCGAAATCGAAATCGAAATC